>NZ_JASGFD010000017.1:0-91655 GCF_047605705.1 Silvibacterium sp.
GCCGTGTCTCCTCTGGCAGCCTCGGCGAGCAGAGCAATCGTGGGAAGAAGTCGCTGCTTCATTGGCCTGTTCTTAGAGGTTGGGATTCTGCGGAGGATTGGTGTTTGCGGGTGCGTCTCCCGAGTTGCTGCCCTGACTGTTCACAGGACCATTGCCTGGCCCGCGGTCGCCGCGTGGGCCACCCGGTCCGCCGGGACCGCCAGGGCCGCCGACGTTCAGGGTCTTTGCGAGGAAGTCTGCACCCTGCAATGCGCCGCGCGCGGTCACGTTGTCGCCTACCTTGATGTCGGCCAGGGTGATGTCATCGCGCCGCTTGCGGAAGGAGGTGTTCTCGTCGACGACGATGATCTGCACGGCGTTATCCGGGCGTTTGACGGTGATCTTCGTGTCGACGATCGTCTGCACGACGCCCATGGTCCAGGTCTTGCCGAAGTCAGCCTTCGCCTTCTCGATCTGCTCCTGCTGTTCCTTGCTGATGACCATGACGGCGATAGCGCCGAGATCCTTCGCCTTGTCGTCTTTGTCGCCGAAGGCTCCGACGACGTCGCCCGCGTGGAGGTCGGTCAGCTGGATCTGCTGACGGTCCCTGCGGACGCGCGTGTTAGGGCCGGTTTCGATTGTCCAGCTGGCTCCGTCCTCGGTCTTCACGGTCAGCTTCGATCCATTGATCGCGGTCACCGTGCCCTGTACGCCGTGGTCCTGGAAGGCCTGCATCATGCCCATGCCACCGGGACCGCCTCCCGGTCCACCACCGGGCCCACCCTGAGGCGGGCCATCCTGCCCCAGCGCGGGAAGAGCCCCGACCAGCAGCGCGAGCAGGGACAGGGGGAGGAATTTGCGAAATCTGGTCACGACGAGCGTTCCTTTCTGGTACAGTCTCGGGGATGTGGAAGCGCTGAGAAGCTGCACGATAGACGCCATCGGCAGCCGGGAAGACGCAATGTGCTGTGCGCAGGAAGTTTGAGACAGGCCCCCAACGTTTGTCATGGGCTCCAGGCCACGAATATCCACGGAACCCGTTGCTCTGTTCCGCGCATCTTTAGGGAAACGGCCATTTGTGTCCGCTGAACAGGGCTCTGGCAACGTTTCGGTGCCCGTCCTGTTCTCATACAGAGAATATCTCGACCCATCATCGCGTTAAGAACGATCGCCGGGCAGGGTGTTGCCCGATTCTTTCCACTCCGGAGCCGCACGTCGCGCGCCCGGCCAGCCATCAGGAAGGTAAGCACGCCATGCATGCAACGGTAAGCCCGGTCGCCGAGACCCTGTCTATGCAGTCCCGGACAGGCGTCGTATCCTCGCAGGCAGCGCTCCTCGAGTTTTTCTGTAGCGTGCGGCAGCAGACGGAAGCACTCTGCCTGCCGCTGACTCCCGAGGACATGATGGTCCAGTCGTGTCCTGAAGCCAGTCCGGTTAAATGGCATCTGGCCCATACCACATGGTTCTTTGAGACCTTCGTTCTTACGCCCTACCTCGACGGCTACCATCCTTTCCATCCTGATTTCGTCTGGCTCTTCAATAGCTACTACAATTCCGTCTCTGACCAGCCGCTCAAGAAGCTGCGTGCCTGCTTCTCTCGGCCCTCGCTCGACGAGATCCGCGCGTATCGCGGCCATGTGGACGCCGGCATCGAGAGCCTGCTTGCGGGCTCGCCGGATCCGGAAGCGGTGCGCCGTATCATCATCGGCGTTCACCATGAGCAGCAGCACCAGGAGCTGCTGGCCTACGACGTGAAGAACGCCTTCTGGGTGAATCCGCTGCATGCCTCGTATCGCTCCGAAGCGCTGAAGCCTGCGACCAAGTCTCCAGCCGTGGAGTGGATCGACTTCTCCGGTGGCCTGGTCGAGATCGGCCATGCGGACGAAAGTTTCTCCTTCGACAATGAACTGCCCCGCCACAAGCACTATCTGCGGCCCTACACGCTGGCCTCCCGCCTGGTCACGTGCGGCGAGTATCTCGATTTCATGCGAGATGGCGGCTATCAGAGGCCGGAGCTGTGGCTCTCGGAGGGCTGGGAGACGGTAAAAGCGCAGGGCTGGAGCGCGCCGCTCTACTGGTTCCACGGCGAGAACGGCGAATGGCAGCTGTTCTCGCTCGCCGGCGCCATGCCGCTCTCGGCGATGCTGGCCACGCCGGTCTGCCACGTGAGCTACTTCGAGGCCGAGGCCTTCGCCCGCTGGGCCGGCAAGCGTCTGCCGACCGAACAGGAGTGGGAGGCTGCGGCAGAGACGGTCTCCGCGGAGGCGCGGGCGATGGGCAACTTCCTCGAGTCCGGCGATCTTCATCCCATGCCTGCGAGCGCAGGTGGGGGCCTCCAGCAGATGCACGGCGACCTGTGGGAGTGGACGGCCAGCGCGTATCTCGGCTATCCGGGGTATGCCGCCGAGCCGGGCGCGCTTGGTGAATACAACGGCAAATTCATGTGCAACCAGATGGTGTTGCGCGGCGGTTCTGCCGTGACTCCGGCCAGCCACATCCGCTCCACCTATCGAAACTTCTTTTCACCAGCCACCCGCTGGCAGTTTGCGGGTTTTCGTCTGGCCAATCGCTAGTAAGCTTCTCCGCTTGTTTTCTTAAAGCCGAAAGACCAACCGAAAGCCGGGTCCCCTGCATGAATGCTGCATCGCCGATACTCTCCTTGCCGGAAGCCGCCTGTACGCCCGTGGGTTCCGAGGTCTATCGCGGCCTCACCGCCAGGCCCAAGACGCTTTGCCCCTGGCTCTTCTACGATCAGGCCGGTTCGGAGCTCTTCGAAGCCATTACCGATCTGCCGGAGTATTACCTCACGCGCACCGAGCGCAGCATTTTCAGTGAGCGCGGCGACGAGATTATCGCCGCCGCCTCGGATGGCGCGCCGCTGACAATGATCGAACTGGGCGCAGGCACAGCGACCAAGACCGGCCTGCTGCTGCGCGCCGCGATCCGGATGCAGGGCGTGGTCGATTATTACCCCATCGATGTTTCGGAATCGGCGCTTGCCGCGGCGGAACAGCATATCCAGGCTGGGATCTCCGGCGTGCGCGTGGAATCGCGTGTCGGCGACTACACGCAGGGCGTTGCGCCGATCGATTGCGTGGGCCGCAGGCTGGTGCTGTACATCGGTTCGAGCATCGGCAACTTCGAGCCCTCTGACGCAGTCGGCGTTCTCCGCGAAGTGCGCCGCATTCTCGCGCCGGGCGACCGGCTGCTGCTGGGAGCGGATCGCGCGAAGGATGCTTCGGTTCTTATCCCCGCCTATGACGATGCAGCGGGCGTGACCGCCGCGTTCAACAAGAACGTGCTTACGCGCATCAACCGCGAGCTGGGTGCAAACTTCAATCCGATGAGCTTCCGTCATCGCGCGCGCTGGAATGAAGATCAGTCGCGCATCGAGATGCACCTGGAGAGCCTCGTTGCGCAGACCGTTTCGATTCCCGCGCTCGAACTCGAAGTGCGCTTCGCGCGCGGCGAAACAATTCATACCGAGAACAGTTACAAATTCACGCCGGAATCGATTGCGTCGATCGTGGAGCGAGCCGGCTTCGCCATGACCCGCTGCTGGAGCGATCCGCAGCAGTGGTTCGGGGTTTATCTGGCGACGGCCGTGTAGCTGCTGCGCGAATCGCCTTCGGCCACCGCTCCCGTTGGTCGCGATCCGATGTAGGTATCCCACGTCTCAGAATCGAGACGTGGGATACCCGGGCCATGAGGCAGGTCTCGCAAAGAACAAAATCATCTGTCATTCCGACCGTAGCGAGACGTTTTTGTTTCGCGCAGTGGAGAAACCTGCGGTTCTCTTCAAACATGTGAGGATGCGGATTGTTGCTTCCCCACTCAAGCCAAACCCGGGCTTGCATGGGCCACCCGCCATTTCTCTACCCACCCTATACTCAGCAGCAGACGCACAAAAGCCGCCCCAGAAGGGCGGCTTTTGTGTGGTCTGCTGCAAAGAGGTTACTTGGCCTTGTAGCGGCTCTGGACCTTTTCGCCGAGCGAGTCGAGGATGTTCTTCGCATCCGCGGCGAAGGGACCGTTCGGCGCCAGCTCCAGGTACTTCTGGTAGGCGTCGGCGCAGCCCGGAGGCGCGACGATCTTCTGGGTCTTCGGATCGACGGTGGCCTTGTTGATGAGCGCCTTGCCCTTCAGGTAGTAGGGAATCGGCTGGTTCGGATCGGCGGCGATAGCCTTGTCGGCGGCCTCGACGGTGGCGTCGACGTTGCCTGCGCGGTCCATCATGATGGCCTCGTTCTGGTAGTGCATGAACGCAGACTTCGGATCCTTGGTCGCGGCAGCCTTGGCGGCGGCGTCATAGGCTGCCTGCGCATCGGGAATCTTGCCTTCGGAGGCGAGCACTTCGCCCAGCGCGTCGTTGGCAGCGGCTTCGATATCCGGGTTCGGCTTGCCACCCGCGTTGTCGAGCTCGACAGCCTTCTTGAGTGAGGTCTCGGCTTCAGGCAGCTTCTTCTCGCCCTTCTGCGCTACGCCCAGCTCTACCCACAGGACAGCGGCATCCGGCTTGGCGGCGGTGTCCTTGGTCATCAGTTCGTCGGCCGCGGCGTAGTTCTTGTCGCGATTGTCGTCACGCGCGGTCTTCAGGTCGGCGTTCAGGTTCTTGATGACGCCGTTTTCCTTCATCGCGGTGGCATTCTTGGCCTTCACCTCTTCGAGCTGCTTGCGCTGCTCGGGCGACATCTTCGCGACGTACTCAGGACGGCCGAGGTCGAAGTCCTGCGCGGTGTCGGCGCCGGCGGTGATCTTCACGTTCTGGAACTGGTCGATCGGCTTACCCTGATCGTTGTCCAGGGTCACAATGTAGGTGCCCGGGGCGATGCCATCACCGGTGTAGTTGCCGTTCGCATCGGTGGTAAAGGTGTACTTGGCGGTCTTGCCGTCGGTGCTCACTTCCACCTTCGAGTTCGCGATCACGACACCCACGGGGTCGACCGCGTGACCGTGCAGCTTACCGGTCTCCTGCGCGAAAGCGGAGTGCGTCGCAAAAGGAGCGGCGGTAAGAGCCAGCCCAAGGGCCAGCCGGAGGCTTTTGCTGCTGGTAATCTTCGTTCCCATACTTTTTGATCTCCTTGGGTACTTGCTGAGCGCTTGGTCCCCGCGCCGCATCCTGCGGCAGGTGGGGTCCGAACCCTGTTCGCTGATCTTCATTCTCCGGCTTGCCTGCCCGGAGAGCCTATCCTTTGCCGCTGGCGTAGGGAATCGGGTCGCTGAGGCCTGCTTCGCGAAAGGCGCGCAGGCGGAGCACACAACTGTCACACTCTCCGCACGCCGCTTCGGCGCCCGAGTAGCAGGACCACGTTAAATGGAACGGAGCGTTCAGTTCAAGGCCCAGCGCCACGATCTCCTTCTTGCGCATATGGATGAGCGGAGTGGCAACTTTGATGTCTCCCTCCTTCGTTCCGCGCTCGATAAGGGTCTGGAAGGCCTCATAATAGGCCGGCCGGCAGTCCGGATAGCCGGAGCTGTCCTGCTCGACGGCGCCGATGACGATAGTGCGGGCGCCCAGCACCTCGGCCCAGCTCACCGCCGCCGAAAGAAAGTGCGCGTTGCGGAAGGGCACGTAGGTGACAGGCACCGATTCGCCGATGGGCTCCTCGGCCGAAGCCTTAGGCACGTCGATCGAGTCGTCGGTCAGCGCCGAACCGCCGATCCGGCGGAAGAAATCGAATTTCACGTGCAGGAAATCCTTGAAACCCAGGGTTTCAGCCACCGAGCGGGCGCTTTTCAGCTCGCGCTCCTCGGTCCGCTGACCATAGCTGAAGTGCAGGGCATAGGCGTCGTAGTCGCGCGCGGTAAGAGCTGCGCAGACCACCGAATCCATGCCCCCCGAGAGACAGACGACGGCGCGATCGCGGGTGGAGGCCATAACCCTCTATGCTATCGCGAGCCGCAGTTGCGCGGGACTGGCCTCCGGACCTTTTGCGCTTCGCAGTCCCCATTACATGCAGAGCGGCCTGCATCTCGCACCTGGCAACAACCCGAAGTTGTCATTTCGACCGGAGCGGGACCATTTTCTGGCACTGCGGAGCGGAGAAACCTGCGGTTTCCGCCGGTCACAGGCGAAGAACCGCAGGCCCCTCTACTCCGCTCTGCCGTTGGCTGCGCTTCTGTCGGGATGACAGGTTCTAGGGCTGTGTGGCCTCCGAAGCGGATGCGGCGTAGATGTCCACGTTGTCCTTGTCTACACGAGCCGTTCCCGTATCGACGAAGACCGGCACGGGTGAGAACGTATCCACCGCGTAGTCCGATCCCAAGCCTTTCAGCTGGGAGTGGTACAGATCGTCGAGCGCTTTGAGTCCGTAATACGCCATGGTGTAGGGCTTCTGTGCGATGGTCGCATCGATGACGCCCTTTTTGATTAGGTCGAGTGTGTCCGGGTCCACGTCCATGGCGATCAGCAGTCGGTCAGTCGCGTGCTGTCGCTGGAGAATCTCCGCCACATCCTTTCCGGCCGAGGCTTCGAGGCAGATGAAGGCGTCGATTTTATTGGCTCCGGTTTGCGCCAGGTACTGCGGCGTCTTGTCCATGGCATTGCCGGAGTCGCCTTTGATGTTGAAGATCTCCGCCACCTTGATACCCGGGTGGTCGGCGAAGATTTCCATGTAGCCGTTCAGGCGCTCATCGAGGTTGGGCTGGCCGGGCATGGTGAAGAAGACCACGTTTCCCTTGCCGCCGAGTTTGTCCACGACGCGCTGTCCGCCCAGATGGCCAGCCTCTCGGTTGTTCGTTCCGATGAAGAAGATGCGATGGCTGTGCGGTGCATCCGAATCCATGGTGATGACGGGGATGCCGCGGGCCAGTGCTGTATCGATTTGCGACTGCATGGAGGAGGCGTCGGCCACGGAGACGAGAATGCCGGCCGGTTTTGTGGCTGCGGCCTGGTCGAAGGCCTGCGATTCGGCCGCGGCGTCGTAGTTATCCGGGCCGACGACCTTTGCGGTCACGTGATATTCCGCGGCAGCCTTCTCAAATCCCGTCGCCGCTGTCTTCCAGTACGGCAAATTCAGGTTGTTCGATACGAGGTAGTAGGTTTCATTGCTGGAGTGGCGGCTGCAACCGTCGAGCAGGAGCAGGGTGAAGAAAACGGAAACCATCCCTGCGCGGAGAGCTATGTGCATAGGATCCTCCCACGAGAAACGCCAGGCTGTGGCCGGCTCGGAGAGTACGCAGCAGAGCGGGTCGGTCTGCGCAGCGAAGCGCGGCGGAATTCTACTCCATCCGGTGCAGAGCTGGTTGCTGTGCCGGGAGTGAAGTGCCGCCGCTTCGCATGCGGTGAAAGATTATGCGCCGGCGGCGGACAGTTGCGGAATGCCGGCGAGCCAGCCGTCAAAGGCAGTAAGCCCGCGCTCGCACTGGATGCGGTGCCGCTCCTTCTTGTCGCGGATCTTCTTGCGCAGCTCCTCTTCGAGCGGCGGAATCAGGTCGAAGGTAATGTTCGCCGGATCGAAGTGTTTGCCCTCGTAGTGCGTGATGTAGTGCACCAGTGAGCCGAGCGCGGAAGGGCGCGGCGCTGGTTCCGCTGTTTTGCCCGCGGCGTAGGACGCAGCGAAGATTCCGGCGAGCAGACCGGTGGCGATCGACTCGGTGTAGCCCTCCACGCCGGAGATCTGCCCGGCGAAGAAGATCGACGGATGCTCCTTCATCTGCAGCGTCTCGGTGAGCACCTTCGGTGCCTGGATATAGGTGTTGCGATGAATCTGTCCGTAGCGCAGGAACTTCGCATTCTCGAGGCCCGGAATCATGCGCAGGATGCGCGCCTGTTCGCCGTACTTGAGGTGATTCTGGAAGCCGACGAGGTTGTAGCTGTCGGCGCGCAGGTTCTCACAGCGCAGCTGGACGACGGCCCAGGGCGTCTTGCCGGTACGCGGATCGCGCAGGCCCACGGGCTTCATCGGGCCGAAGCGCAGCGTGTCGCGGCCGCGCCGGGCCAGCTCTTCAATCGGCAGGCAGCCCTCGAAGTAGTCGAGCTTCTCCCACTCCTTTTCCTTCACCTGTTCCGCGGAGACGAGCGCATCGTAGAAGGCGTCGTACTCTTCCTTGTTCATCGGGCAGTTGATGTAATCGGCCGTGCCCTTGTCCCAGCGCGCGGCAAAATACACGCGGTCCTTGTCGATCGAGTCGGTCTCGACGATAGGGCTGATCGAGTCGTAGAAGGCGAGGTGCTCGCTGCCGGTAAGGCGTGCGATCTCAGCGGAGAGCGCCGACGACGTGAGCGGGCCGCTGGCGATGATCGTGATGCCATCGGCAGGATCAAGCTGCGTGACTTCTTCGCGGATGACTTTAATCTTTGGCTCGTCGGCGATGGCCTTCTCGATGAGGCGCGAGAACTCCACGCGATCGACGGCGAGCGCATGGCCGGCGGGCACGGCGCTCGCATCGGCGCACTTCAACAGCACGGAGCCGGCGCGGCGCATCTCCGCCTTGAGCAGCCAGGGCGCGGTGTTTTCACTCTCGGACTTGAGCGAGTTCGAGCACACGAGCTCGCCGAAATCGGATGTCTGATGCGCGGGCGTAGGCTTCACCGGCCGCATTTCGTAAAGTTCCACTTCGCAGCCCAGCCGCGCGGCGGTCAACGCCGCTTCCGGTCCGGCAAGGCCGCCGCCAATCACACGAATCTTCATACTTCTGCCTTCTTCACGGCCGCTCCGGGCCGGATCTGTTTCGCTGTGCAGGGCGATCAGCATTGAGCCGACGCAGGCCCTGCGCGCGCAGGTGCGGCTAGTCTTCGTTCTTCTTGTTTCGCGGCTTGATCTTGAACCAGATGGGCGATCCTTCAAAGCCGAAGGAGGCGCGAATCTGGTTTTCGAGGAAGCGCTCGAAGGAGAAGTGCAGCTTCACGTCGCGGTCAGTGAAAAGCACGAAGGTCGGCGGCGCGACCGCGGCCTGCGTCATGTAGAAGATGCGCATTTTCTTCGAGAGCGGCACACCGGCGCGCTGGAAGTCGATCTGCTCCAGGAAGCGATTCATCTGGCCGGTGGAGACGCGCTTGCGGCGCTCTTCCGCCACGCGGATCGCGGTGTCGAGCAGGTGCTGGATGTCGCGGCTCTCCTGGCCCTTTTCTGCGCGCTCGATCGCAGCGGCAGCCGAAAGGAAGACCACCGGCGCGTAGTTCAGATACTTGAGGTGGTAGCGCAGCTGCTCTTCGAAGACCTTGCGGTCGGCGGCAGGCTTGCCGTCAGTGCGGTTGGTGGTGACGAGGTCCCACTTGTTCACCACGATCACGACCGAGCGGCCGCTCTCGTGCGCGTAGCCGCCGATGGTCGCGTCCGATGCGGTGACGCCTTCGGTCGCGTCGATCATGAGTAGCGAAACGTCGGCAGCCTCGAGGTGGCGGCGCGACATGATGACTGAGAGCTTCTCCGCCATCTCGTGCGTCTTGCCCTTGCGGCGGATGCCGGCCGTGTCGATGATGCGCAGCGTCTTGTCCTTGTACTCGATGACCTCATCGACGGCATCGCGCGTGGTCCCCGCGATAGGCGAGACGATGGCGCGAGAGGTGCCGGTGACGGCATTGAGCAGCGTCGACTTGCCGACATTGGGGCGGCCGATAATCGCGATGCGCGTTTCGTGCTGCTCATATTCGCCGTGCGTGCGATGCAGCGACTGCGCCTTCTCTTCCGAACCCTCTTCCGGTTCCTCTTCAAACGGCTTCTGCTCTTCTTCCTCTTCGGTGGGGAACTTGAGCACAGCGAAGACCTCGTCAAGCAGGTCGCCGATGTTATGGCCGTGTTCGGCAGAGATCGCAATCAGGTTGTGGATGCCGAGCTGGCGGAAGTTCTCCGCACCCGCGTCGAGCGCCTCGGTGTCGATCTTGTTCACCGCGAGGAAGAGCGGCTTGCCGGAGCGCAGCAGGATGCGCGAGAGCTCGAGATCGGGCGCAGCCAGCTCGGTGCGGCCGTCCACGACCATGACGATGGCCTGCGCTTCCTCGATGCCGACCTTCGCCTGGCGATAAATTTCGGAGGGAATCAACGCTTCGTCGTCGGGGACGATGCCGCCCGTGTCAACCAGGCGTGCGGTCTTGCCCTCCCACTCGACCTCGCCATAGATGCGGTCGCGGGTGATGCCGGGCTCGTCGCCCACGATGGAGCGGCGTGTGCCGGTGAGCCGGTTGAAGAGCGTCGACTTGCCGACGTTCGGCCGCCCCACGATGGCGAAGGTGGGCTGCGAGCTGTCCTGCGAAAAGGCAGTCGTGGCGGAGTGCGGTCCGCGGCTGCGGCCCTTCTGTGTCGGTCGGCGGGTCTTTTTCTGGTTCAAGAGTGTCTCGTCTGCGGCAGGAATCGCCGGGTAAATATGGTGCCGCGTGACAGAAGACGTAAGTCCTCGCGAAAGCTCGGCAATCTTTTATTCTATCGTGAGCCGTCAGCGGGCCGATTTTGCACGCCCTCGCAGGCGATATCCTGTAAAGACCGTGTCGCCCACTCTCCAATCCACGCACAAGCTGCCGTCGCTCTATGACTTTTTCGCGCCGGGCGGGGTGCTTTCGCGTTCGCCGCTGCCGTACGAGTTCCGCAAAGGCCAGCTCGAAATGGCGCAGGCCGTCGAGCGCGCTATCGAGGAGAGCCGACACCTCATCGTCGAAGCGGGCACGGGCACGGGCAAGACGCTCGCCTATCTGCTGCCGGCGCTGCGTTCAGGCCGCCGCGTGGTGATCTCGACCGGCACGAAGAACCTGCAGGAGCAGCTTTTCTTCAAGGACATTCCGTTCCTCGAGTCGCTGCTCGGCCCGCTGCAGACCTGCTACATGAAAGGGCGCGCGAATTATCTCTGCCGCCATAAGCTCTTCGCGCTGCGCAGCCAGCCCATTCTCACGGGCCTCGAGGAGATTGCGCAGTACCAGGCCATTGCTGAGTGGGAGAAGACGACCGAGACCGGAGACCGCGCGGAGATCGATGGCCTTCCGGAGACGAGCCAGCTGTGGCCGAAACTCGATGCGCGCGGCGAGGCCTGCCTGGGGCAGACGTGCCCGGACTACCAGCGCTGTTTCATCACCGAGATGCGGCGCAAGGCGGCTGAGAGCGATATCGTCATCGTCAACCACCATCTCTTTTTCGCCGACCTCGCCATCCGCCAGCAGGCGAAGGCTGCGCCAGATGCGGGCGTGCTGCCGGATGCGGGCATCGTGATCTTTGACGAGGCGCATGAGCTCGAAGACGTGGCTTCGGGCTACTTCGGCATCAACCTGAGCAATATTCGTTTTGAAGAACTGGTGCGCGACCTGGAGACGCTGCTGCGCTCGAAGGATGCGCTCTCGGCGGGTATCACCAGCGCCGCTCAGACATTGCGCGAGCGCGCCCGGCTCTTCTTCTCGACGCTGCCTCGCGGCGCCGGGCACGAAGGCCGGATGCAGTTCACGGACCGCGAAGGCTTTCTCGAAGAGCATGGCGACCTCTACATGGGCGTGCTCAACGGGCTGCACCGGCTGGAAGGGGAGCTGGAGCGCGTGCGCGGCGCGGAAGAGGCGCAGCCGCTCAAGCGGCGCACCGCGGATATTCGTGAGCAGTTGAAGTATTTGTTCGAGTCGGAAGACAAGAATACTGTTTTCTGGCTGGAGCGCAGAGGACGCGGAGGTGCGCATGCTGCCTCGCTCTCGACTCATATCCAGGCCACGCCGATCGATGTCTCGGGCATCCTGAACCAGCTGCTCTTCGAGAACTTTCCGACGGTGGTGCTGACCTCGGCGACGCTCACTGTGGCCGGTGGCTTCGAGCACATGGAAAAGCGACTGGGGCTGCGCGAGGCGCGCGAGATGGTGGTGCCCTCGCACTACAAGTATTCCGAGCAGGCGGTGCTTTTTCTGCCGCCGCGCATGCCCGATCCGCGCGATCCCAACTTTCAGGAAGAGGCGGCGCGGCATATCCGCCGCATGCTCGAGATCACCGAGGGCCGCGCCTTCTGCCTCTTCACCAGCTACGCGCAGATGCGCGATCTCTATGAGCGGCTGCTGCCGCAGGTGGGCTATCCACTCTTGTTACAGGGCACCGCGCCGCGCAAGGCTCTGCTCGAGGAGTTCCGCAACACGCCGAATGCCGTGCTCTTCGGCACATCGAGCTTCTGGCAGGGCGTGGACGTGCAGGGCGACGCGCTGAGCTGCGTCATTATCGACAGGCTGCCCTTTGCCGTGCCCAGTGATCCGGTGGTGCAGGCTCGCATGCGCGCGGTCGAGGATCGCGGTGGCAGCCCATTCTTCGAGTACCAGGTGCCGTCCGCAGTCATCACGCTGAAGCAGGGCTTCGGCCGGCTCATTCGCTCGCTGGAAGATCGCGGTGTGCTCATGCTGCTCGATCCGCGCCTGCAGCGTCAGCGTTATGGCAAGGTCTTTATCGACAGTCTGCCGCCTTACCGCGTGACGCATGAGTGGTCGGATGTGGAAGACTTTTTCGCCAAGGAAGAATAGAGAAACCTATGTCGAAAGCCATTGCCGGGGAAGATGGAAAGCTGCGCTGCGCGTGGTGCATGAGCGCGCCCGAGTTCCTCAGCTATCACGATACGGAATGGGGATTTCCTGTTCATGACGATGTGCGGTTGTTTGAGAAGCTCGTGCTCGAAGGCTTCCAGTCCGGTCTGAGCTGGCGCACCATCCTGAATAAACGCGAAAACTTCCGCAAGGCCTTTCGCGGATTCGATTTCGACAAGGTGGCACGCTTCACGCAGAAGGATGTGGAGCGGCTGCTGCAGGACGAAGGCATCATCCGGCATCGCGGCAAGATCGAAGCAGCGATCCACAATGCCAAATGCGCGCGAGAGATGGTCGAGCGCGAAGGTTCACTTGCTAAGTTCTTCTGGCGCTATGAGCCGACACCTGCGAACCTCGCGAAGCCGCAGACGCTGACGACTTCAGCCGAGTCGATTGCCTTGTCGAAGGATCTCAAGAAGCTGGGATGGAAGTTCGTCGGCCCGACGACGATGTTCGCGCTGATGCAGGCCATGGGTCTCATCAACGATCACGTGGAGGATTGCGTGATTCGCGCGCAGGTGATGAAGGCGCGCAAGCAGAAAAGATAAGTGGTTGCCTGTTCATCCGATATTTCGATTTCAAATGCTAGCCTTGGAAGGGCTTCCACGCGAACTTGGAAGCCGTACGCATCCGAATATCGAAAGGAACCCACGTCCCACGATGTTTTCTGCGATTCTGCTTTCCGGTCTCCTCGCGGCCACGCCCGCGCAGGCGAAGAAGACTCCCCCATCCTGCCACGCACTCACGGAACATCAACTGAAGGATGACATCACGCTCTCCGAGCCCTGCTATGCGGTCAGCGGCTTTGTCACCATCGGCGGTCACATCACGGTTGAGCCGGGTGTGCATATCGTCGTTGGCTCCGGCTCTACGCTTTCGTTCGAGAATGACGGCACGCTGACGGCCATTGGCACCGCCGACAAGCCCATCGTGATTGAGGGCAAGGATCACACGCCCGGCTTCTGGAGAGGTCTGCATTTCCAAACCAATAGTTCGAAAAATCAGCTGAGCTATGTCACCGTCGAAGATGTCGGCGAGGCAGGGGCTGACTCCGGCGCGGTGATGGTCGGCGTTGCCGCTCGCCTGGCGATGGATCACACCACGGTGCGCAATGCCGAGGGCTTTGGGCTGAATGTGGACCAGCGCGGCATCCTCGCGAAGTTCGAGGCGAATCACTTCGAGAACACCGGCACGCCGCTGCGTGTGAAGGCCGCGGATCTTGCGATGATCGATCCGGCGACAACCTTCGCGAACAATAAGAAAAACTATGTGCTGGTCTACTTCAACGAGTGTGTTGTGAGCGACGATGCGACATGGCGTGCACTGGCTGTGCCGTATCACTTCGCATGCAGTCCGGAGATCAAGAGCCATTTAACGATTGAGCCGGGCGCGAAGCTTGAGTTCGAATCGAATGTCGGCATTGATGTGACGCAGGACGGCAGCCTGAGCGCGGAAGGCACGCCGGATAAGCCGATTGTCTTCACCGGAGCGGACGAGACGCCGGGCTTCTGGACTGGGCTCTACTTCGAGTCGAACAGCGCGAAGAACGTGGTAAGTCATGCGACGATCCAATACGCCGGGCAGGATAGTTCGATCAGCGGCGGTGTCTGCATCGGTGTAAACGCAGGCGCGAAGGTGTCGGACTCCGAGATCGGCAACAATGCGGTCGCCGGTATCCGCGTGCTGCAGAACGGTAGGCTCAACGCGGATGCGGAGACGTCGAACCGGTTCCATGACAACAAGGTGAACATCCAGCGCGAGAACTAACGGCTCGCCTTTCCGAAGAGCATCGTCATCTCGACCGGAGCGGAGAGACCTGCGGGTTATCCTTCCCACCCAAGCGGAGCTTGGGTGGGGCACCCGAATCCTCGCTCGATACGAGAACCGCAAGTTCCTCCGCTTCGGTCCGAATCACAGGGCTAACGATGGTTCGGCTGGCCCATTCAAGCCCGGTGTTGGCTTGAGTGGGGAGCGGGAACTGCAGGGTCCTCCACTGAGCCTCCTCTGGTCGCTTCGGTCGGCATGACAGTCTTGGATAAAGATGTGCAGGATCGGATAGCATCATCGCTGCTCCACTCTGCTCACCATGGCTCGCAACCTCTACATCCTCGCTGCTACGCTCGTTCTCTTCTCCGCCATCTCGTGTGCCGCTGTGTTTCTGGGCGGCTCCAGCCAGCCGGGGCTGCCGGGGAACGGATCGCTCTGGAAGACGGTGTCGCTGTTTCTGCTGGTGGGCGGCCTCGTCGTCGCGCTCTGCGGCATGATGACCGCGATGTTCGAGCAGGTGGAGCGGCGGAATGAAGAGCAGAGGCGGCGCGAGCGAGCGAAGCGGCGTTAGGCTTGTGCCTCGGTCCCCGTGCCCAGCCCTGCGAGTAGCAGAGTAGCCGCGAACAGCAGAGTATCCCCTACATAATTGAGCCCTTCGAGCGCGAGCGAGGTGTGCGCTTCTGTCACGAAGATGGGGACGTAGAAGAGCAGTGTCAGCAGCACGAGTATGGTGCCGGTGAAGGCCGCTGCGGCGCGCACGGTGCGTGGAATGAGCAGCCCGATTCCGCAGAAGAGCAGGGGAGCCCCGATCACGCACGCAAGCACATGTGGCCAGGGCACCCACGCGGGCGTCAACTTCTCGAGCGGCACACCGGGTACGAATTGCGGAAAGAGAAAGTGCTCGACTGCATAAAAAACGCAGATCGGCGCCACAACTCCTCGGCCTGCGTATGCGAGCGCAATACGCAGTTTGCTTCCGCGTGGCAGGAGGCTGGCTGTCAGCACCCATGCTCCGCAGGCAAAGGCCGTTTCGCGGAGGGTAAGCGTCCAGTAGAGGCGGTCCCGGAGATGCGGAGCGAAGTGCTGCGGCAAATTCGGCAGATCGAGGGTGGCGACAATGATGAGGAAAAACAATGCGAGCAGGGGAGCGGAGAGCTGCACCTGCCGCCATGCGATGAAGCTTACAGCTGCGGCCAGCAGCGCGATGCCGACCAGATAGGTCCAGAAGAGCGGCGCAGGCAGCCAGCGAGGCACAATGCCCATGAGGTCGCGCGCCGCGAAGAAATGCTCCGCTGCGAACATGGCGAGAGCGACAGCTTCAAAGACCGGCCCGAGAACCAGGATGCGATCCAGGCCAGAAGCGCCGTGAAAGCGCCGGCGGGCAAGAAACAGTCCGGCGATCAGTACGGATAGCCCTGCGGCCATCATGGCCCAAACCACAGTGGGCATAGGTACCTCCCCCAATCATGCTTGCAGTGTGCAGCGTTGAGCCGTCTGGCTTTCCGGTCACGGAAGCATATCGCAAATGGGCCTGCCATTCAGCCCAAATCCACCCCGCCCGCCTGACCGGCTACAATAGAAAAAGGGCCGTTTTGCCCCAGAGAGCCACAAAAAGCAATGTACGAAGTTAGAGTTGAGCGCGAGTTTTCCTCGGGCCACTACCTCAGGAACTATCGCGGCAAGTGCGAAAACCCGCACGGACACAATTACAAGGTTCAGGTCACCCTGCGCGGCGAGACGCTGGACGTCTCCGGCCTGCTGCTGGATTTCAAGATCCTCAAAGAAGTGATGCGCCCGGTCCTCGATCGCCTGGATCATCAGATGCTGAACGACCTCGAGCCCTTCACCGAGATCAATCCCTCGGCTGAGAATCTCGCCAAGTATTTCTATGACGAGACCAAGAGCCAGCTCCACGAGCTGACCAAGGGCCGCGTCACGGTGAAGGACTGCACCATCTACGAGACCGACACCACCACCGCGACGTACTACGAGTAGCCCTGGGAGTAGGCCTTGTACCTGATCGAGATCTACAAGTCCGTCCAGGGCGAGTCGAGCTTTGCCGGCGTGCCATGCATCTTTGTGCGCCTGGCGGGCTGCAATCTGCGTTGCTCCTGGTGCGACTCGGAATACACCTTCACCGGCGGTTACAAGTTGACCGAGGACGAGGTGATGGCCGAGATCCGCAAACTCGCGCCCGTAAAGCTGGTGGAGTTCACCGGCGGCGAGCCGCTGTTGCAGGAGCGTGAAGTGGTGCCCCTGATGAAGCGGCTGCTGGCCGAGGGCTATGAGCTGATGATCGAGACCAGCGGCGAGCGCCCGGTGGTGAACGTGCCCGAGGCCGTGCACAAGATCGTCGACGTAAAGTGCCCGGGCTCCGGAGAGATGAACCGTTTCCATCGGCCGAATCTCTCCTCGCTGACCCTGCGCGACGAGCTGAAGTTCGTCATCTCCGATCGCGCCGACTACGAGTATGCCCGCGACTTCATCCGGACCAACTCACTTGAAGGCCGTGTGGGGCAGCTGCTGCTGTCGCCCGCCTTCTCGAAGACGCCTTCGCCCGAGCGGTCGACGGCGAACTGCGTGCTCGATCCGCGGGAGCTGGTGACGTGGATGCTCGAGGACGGTCTCAACGCGCGGCTGAGCCTGCAGATTCATAAGTACATCTGGGAGCCGCAGAAGAAAGGCGTCTAGGGCTGGCCGTCCAGGCCTTTCGCCTTCGGCTGCTGTTCCAGCTGGTCGCGATCCGGATTAAAGCTCGTTCTCCTGCGAACCTCGTGCTTCGATGGGATGCGGGTAGAGGCGTGAACCCCCTCTGTGTCCTCGGTGGTGGATAGGCTTTGTGTGGCCCATCCTCGCCGCTCGGAAAACTGCAGGTTCCTCGACTGCGCTAGGAATGACAGCTTTTGGGGTTAGTGCTGGTCCTGCCAGCCCTGCCACTCTCATGGTATCGTTTCCATATCCAGGGTTCCCCCGAACCATGCTTCACCCTTGCTCCACCACCCCGGCGCGGCATCCTGCCCGTGCCGGGGCAAGACTGTACCGGAGGAAATCGTCTGCCTATGAAGTCGCCGTCCACCCCTCTCTCCGCCTCACGTCGTAACTTCCTGAAGTCCTCGTCGCTGGCCCTGGCCGCGACTGTTGCCGTTCCCGCCGCTGCTCCGGCTGTTGCTCGCGCGGAGGGCTTTGGAGAGGGTCAGGACAACGGCATTCCTCCCGCTGGGAGCACCGGTTCCGTTGCCAGCCCGGTTACGCTGGTGAACATTCTGCAGGGCACGGCTTCCACGCCCGAGTTCTCCCGCGGCGGCACGCTGCCGATCGCGACGCGTCCCTTCGGCATGGGCCACTGGACGCTGGAGTCGAATCCGCACAGTTCGTGGATGTTCGCGCCCGGCGATCGCCGCGTGACCGGCTTCCGCTGTACGCATCAGTTGAGCACCTGGCTCGGCGATTACGGCCATGCTGCCTTCCTTCCGTTTTCGGGTGAGATCAATGCCGACTCCGGCGGCCGCTCCAGCTCGTATCGCCCCGAGGATGCGAAGCTCGCGCCGCACACGCTGGGCCTGCGCCTGATGCGCTACTCCATCGATGTCGAGCTGCTGCCCACCGAGCGCTGCTCCCTTATCACCGCCAAGTACGAAAAGAAGCAGACGCGCGGTTTCATCTTTGACATCCCCGTGCAGAAGGAAGCCTCTGCGCCGAAGGTCGAGATCGACAAGGACGCGAAGACCATCCGCTTCACTTCGACTGCGAACTCGGGCGGCGTACAGGAGGGGTTCGCGAGCTACTACGTGCTGCAGTTCTCCGCTCCTTGGACGAATGTCGAGGAGAAGGACGAACTGAGGGACGGGCGCGGCTCGCACACCGGCAAGGTCACCTTCGACGACGATGTGTGGGCGGTCGAGGTGCGCATCGGGACCTCGTTCATCTCCTTCGAGCAGGCCGAACGCAACATCAAGCTTGAACTCGGCGACAAGACGCCGGACGCGCTGCGCAAAGAATCGGAAGAGGTCTGGAACAGCTACCTCAAGCGCATCGAGATCGAAGGCGGAACCCACGAGCAGCAGCAGACCTTCTACTCCTGCCTCTATCGCACGCTGCTCTTTCCCCGCATCTGGCATGAGCCGGACGCCGACGGCAAGCCGCAGCACCGCAGCGTCTACACTGGCAAGGTGCTGCCGGGCGTGATGTACGCCGATCACGGCTACTGGGATGTTTACCGCGTCTGGTACCCGATGATGACGATCCTGTTTCCGGAGCGCCTCGGCGAGATTCTGCAGGCCTGGGTGAACATCTACGATGAGGGCGGCTGGCTGCCGCAGTTCCCGTGCCCGGGCTATCGCGCCTGCATGACGGGCAGCCTCATCGACTCGCTCTTTGGCGAGGCCGCGGTGAAGAAGATCAAGGGCTTCGATCTGGCGAAGGCATATGAGGGCCTGAAGAAGCACGCCACGCAGCCGGGCGATCCGGACAAGGGTTACGGCCGCCGCGGGGTTGATCTGTATATGCAGTACGGCTACGATCCGGCGGACAAGGTGGGCGAGGCTGCCGCCGAGACGACCGACGCGGCCTACGGCGATTACTGCATCGCGCAGGTGGCCAAGGCGCTCGGCAAGACCGAGGACTACGAGATGTTCATGAAGCGCTCGGAGAACTGGCGCCATCTCTTCGACCCGCAGACTGGATTTATCCGCGGCAAGAAGTCGGACGGCAGCTGGCTCGAGCCTTTCAACGAATTCACCTGGGGATCGCCGTACGTGGAAGGCGGCCCGTGGCAGCATCGCTGGGATGTGCCCCACAACATGCCTGCTCTGATCGAGGCCGTGGGCGGCAAGGCGAAGGCGGTCGAACTGCTCGAAAAGATGATGGCCCTGCCGCCGACCTTCAATACCGGCGTCTACGGCTATGAGATCCACGAGATGTCGGAGATGGCGGCGCTGAACCTCGGCCAGTACGCGCACAACAACCAGCCCGTGCACCACGTGCTGGCGGTCTTCGCGGAAGCCGGCCGTCAGGACCGTCTCGCCTACTGGTCGCATCGCACGCTGAACGAGTGCTACGCGCCCAGTGGCTTCTCGGGTGACGAGGACACAGGCTCGATGGCGGCGTGGTATGTGATGGCCTCGCTCGGCATCGTCACCCTGTGCCCGGGCAAGCCGGAGTACAAGCTGGGTAGCCCGCTGTGGTCGAAGGCCACGGTGCACCTGCCGGAAGGCAAGACGCTGGTCGTCGAGTCCGCCGCGCCCGAGGCTCACAAGACCACGCTGAACGGCAAGCCGCTCAGCGATGCGACGGTGGATCACTTCGAGCTGGTTGCAGGCGGCAAGCTGAAGTTCGCCTAGGGACTGACCGTCCCGGGTATTCGCCGTCGGCTTCCGCTCCCGCTGATCGCGAGTTGAAGTCGTAGTAATGAAAAGGCGCTGCGAAAGCAGCGCCTTTCTGCATATTCAGCACAACAATCGGGTGGGACCATTCAAGCCCGGTTGGCTGGAGTGGGGAAGCGACTCCTTTGCTCGTATCAGGGCAAGGCTTTAGCCGCGCCTGAACCTTTCGCGGATCGCTGGCTTACGTCGGACAGAGAGTGCCGTCTACACATGCGTAGCGCTCTCACCTGATCCTGGAGCCTGGAATGCATCTTCGTTGGCACGCGCTGTTTTCAAAGAGCCTTATCGTTCTGTTCTTGTTCAGCGGCGTTTCGCTTATAGCTGCACAATCCAGCAACTCTCCATCCTTCGACGCGGTGTCCATTCGCCCATCCAACGCGATGAAGATGGTCCAATTCCCGCAAAGAAGCGTCGCGTTTCCCGAGCACCGGGCGTGCCAGTATCTGCGTGATCGTGTGACATGCCTGTTGCCGCTCCGCGACTTGCTGCGCGAGGCATTTCAGCTCCGGTATTTCCAGCTAAACGTTCCCAGCTGGATGGATGATGCACGGTACCAGGTTGAGGCCACGATGCCTCTCGATACTTCGAAAGAGGTCGCGCGCCAGATGCTGCAGCGTGCGCTCATCGAGGCGTTCAGCATGAAGTATGAGCAGACTTCGCGCATGACCCCTGTCTACGCGCTCGTCTGCGCACCGGCAGGCACACACCTCACGCCCTTCGACCCCGAGCATCCCGTGATGCAATCCCGGGAGACGCCTCTGGGGAAAGTAGAAGACTCGGTGGTCATCACGCCGGGGCATTTCTTTCAGGCCGGTGGGAGCCTGGATGTATTTGCCCAGAACCTGGGATCGACCGCGGCACTCACGCTGCCGGTCATCGATGCCACCGGCCTGACCGGAAGATACGTGATCGACCTTAGCTGGAAAAGCTCGGCCGATCAGGACCAGGAATCAAATGTGAATGTTGAGGACAGAGGCATCGTCAAGGCAGCGGCGCAAGAGTTGGGGTTGATCCTGGAAAAGAGAGAGATGCCGCTCCCATATCTCAAGGTGGATTCCGCGAACAAGTCACCGCAGATTTAATTGCGTGCGCTGTCGCGAGCTTGTATCGAAGTGCGGCAAGCGCCCGGGGGAATTATCTTTGCCCACTGAGCAAGAGAGCGATTCCTCCGCTTCGCGCCTGCGGCCACTTCGGTCGGAATGACAGGAATAGGGAAGTGCGGACTTCGCGTTCTTTGTGTCTTTGCGCTGAAATGCGATGCGGGCGTGGTGCGAATCCTTCCGTACTCTCTCTGTTCTGTGGTGAAAGAGTCTTATTCAGGCGAGGATCATGCCTTCCCACTCAAGCCGCAAACAGAGCGGCTTGAATGGGGCACCGTCAAATCGTCCTTGAGTTGAGGAGTCGCACCTTCCCGCGTCTAAGAATCGAGACGGGAGCACCTGACACGAGAAGACGTAATACCGGGTGCCCATGTCTCGCTCTTGAGACATGGGATGGATCCGTCTGTTTCTTCACTTCGGGCTAATCGTGAAGCAGAATCCCACGTCTCAGAATCGAGACGTGGGGCACCCGGATTTGAGAGGGGTTAAACCCAAAGCCAGGGCTATTGCGTAGCGCCCTTCTGCACATCGAGGAACTTGTTGAACGGGATGTCATATGGGAAGAAGTCCCGCCCGTCGGAGTCCTGCACGCGGCGGAAGGTCAGCTTGGCGTCGCGCAGAGGGTTTCCTCCCAGACCTTCCATGTCGTAGAAGAGGAAGCCGTACTTGGTCGAGTGTGGCGGGACGGTGACGTCCTGGTACTCGAGCTGCCGGAAGTCGGCCTCGATCTTGGCGTCGGGTGTCTTCGGCTTGCCTCCCATCGGCGGCAGCGGAGCAGGCATGGGCACGGCGCGGCCGGTGTTGCTCACATGGGTCATGCGGCGCTCCACATCCTCGGGCTCGGCCGCCTGCACGCGGTCATTATTCGCGCCGATGAAGTCGATGCGCGCTTGCGCGAGCGAGATCGGCTTGTCGCCATTGTTCGTGACGACGATCAGGATGGGCAGGAAGTTGTTCTTGAGGTAGTCGACCCGGAAATACTTCATCTCCTCCTTGGTCTGGAAGGGGATGGCGGCGATCGCCACCTTTTCGTCGCCGTGGGCGTCGAAGGCCGGATACTTCGTGGCGTCCTGCGGCGGCGGAAGCGCGTGCTGCGCCCGGGCGAGCGGCGCCAGGGCCGCCAGCAGAAGCAGAGAAAAGGCGAAAGAACGCGGGCGCAGGGTGTTAGGCATGATGATCATCGTCGCTGAAGACACCGTACATCAGAACATCAGACGCAATCCGAGGTAGGGATGTCGCAATCCTATGCCTCCGGCCGGTTAGAAACCGGTAAAGTGGAGCAGGAGAATGACTTTACCGGAGCGGAGTTTGTAAGCGGATGTTTCTGCTGTACAGTCTGGCGCTGAGCCTGGTTCTGCTGCTGAGCGCGCCTTTCTGGCTCTTCCGCATGGCGACCAGCGGAAAGTACCGCGAAGGGCTCGGGGAGCGGCTTGGCCGGGTTCCCAGGCGCCTGCGCGGGGCCGCCTCCGCGCGTCCGGACGAGCGTCCGGTGGTCTGGCTGCACGCTGTTTCGGTCGGGGAAACGCTGGCTGCCAGCGGCTTGATCCTGCGTCTGCGCTCGAGCCTGCCCGGTTACCGGATCGTCGTCTCCACCACCACGCGCACCGGCCAGAAGCTCGCCCGCGAGCGTTTCGGCGCGGACAGCGTCTTCTACTTCCCGCTCGATTTCGCCTTTGCGGTGCGCTCCTGGCTGCGATTCCTGCGCCCGCGCCTCGTGGTGCTGCTGGAGTCCGAATTCTGGCCGCGGATGCTGCATGAGTGCCGCCTTGCCGAGGTGCCCGTGGCGGTGGTGAATGCGCGTGTCTCCGATCGCTCCTGGCCGCGCTACCAGCGCCTGCGCATGCTGTGGCGTGCTCTGCTGTCTCCGCTTGCCCTTACCCTCGCGCAGAGTGAGGAGGACGCCGCGCGGCTGATGGAGATCGGTGCAGGGAACGTCGAGGTCGCGGGCAATCTCAAGTTCGACATCCGGGTGCAGAAGGAAGCGGCCGTGACTGTCGCGCTGCGCCGTGTGCTCTCCCCCGGCCAGCCGGTGCTGGTCTGCGGCTCCACGCTCGAGGGCGAAGAGGAGCTGCTGCTGAACGCCGCTCCGCCCGAGGCCGTCGTGATCCTCGCTCCGCGCCATCCCGAGCGTTTTACGGCGGTTGCGCAGCTGTTGCGCCGCCGCGATGCCCGCTGGATCCGCCGCTCGGAGTGGCTGCCTTCGCCCGCGCCGCTCAAGCCGGGCAGCGTGCTGCTGCTCGACTCCATCGGCGAGCTGGCTTCGGTCTATTCGCTGGCGACCATCGCCTTTGTGGGTGGCAGCCTGGTACCGGCCGGCGGCCATAACCCGCTGGAGCCTGCGCAGTTCGCAGTGCCCATCGTGATGGGCACGCACTATCAGAATTTCCGCGCCATGGTCGAGCTGCTGCGCTCGCTCGACGCGATCCGCCTTGCGCCTGTTTCGGATCTGCGTGCCGTACTTGCCGAGCTGCTCCGCTATCCTGATGAAGCAGCCGCTATGGGAGAGCGGGCCCGCGCTATCTTCGACGCCGAGGCTGGTGGTACCGACCGTACGCTCGCGCGTCTGCTTTCGCTTCTCGGAACTCCATCCGGAGACGATGCTTGATCCTCACTCCCCTCATTCCGATCTATGCCTCGGCGATTGCTGCCAAGAACTACGCCTACGACCGGGGCTGGAAACATGCGCACCGGCTTACGCAGCCGGTCATCAGCGTGGGCAACATCTCCACCGGCGGCGCGGGCAAGACGCCTTTTGTCCAGTACCTGGCGGGGCTGATGATCCGCCTCGGCTACCGCGTGGACGTGCTCTCGCGGGGCTACGGACGCGAGACCACCGGAATCCTGCGCGTGGACCCGCGCGGCTCCGCCCGCGATTACGGCGACGAGCCCCTGCTGCTGGCCCGCTCCGGCGTGCCTGTCTACGTGGGCGCGGACCGCTATGAAACCGGTCTCTTCGCCGAGGGCATCGCTCCGGCCGCTCACCTGCTCGATGACGGCTTCCAGCATCGCCGCCTGTACCGCGACGCGGATATCGTCCTCATGCACTCGTCGGATTTCACCCAGCAACTGCTGCCCTCCGGACGGTTGCGCGAGCCCCGCACCGCGCTGCGGCGCGCCTCCATCGTGGTACTGCGGCAGGAGGATATCTTTCTCGAGGAGCACGTCCGCAATCTCGGGGTCACCTGCCCGGTGTGGATCCAGCGCCGCCGCCTGAGCCCTCTGCCGCAGGGCAAAGCCTTCGCTTTCTGCGGCATCGCCCGCCCGCAGGAGTTCTACGCCCGCATCAAGGGGCAGGGAGTCACGCTGGTGGAGACGCGCTCCTTCGGCGACCACCAGCCGTTCTCGGCCTCCGATGTCGATCAAATTCTGCGCCTCGCTGTAAGCCGGGGCGCGTCGTATTGCGTCACTACCGAGAAGGATGCAGTGCGCCTCGGCGACGAGCTCTGCGCACGCCTTCGCGCGGTGATGCCTCTCGAGGTGCCCCGGCTCGACGTGACCCTCACGGACGAGTTCGCGGCGGCCGAGTGGCTGAATGACCTTATGAGAAAATAAGCCTTTGCCGAACAGAACGAAGCAGTTTCGAGTCCTCATCGTGCGCCTGGGCGCCATGGGAGACATTCTCCACTCCCTGCCCGCGGTCACCGCGCTCCGCCAGCGATTTCCGGACTGGTATATGGGCTGGGCCGTGGAGCCGCAATGGACCGGCCTGCTGGCCGCACCCGACTCCGATTTTCGTGGCATCTCCCAGCCGTTGGTCGATCGCCTGCATGTGGTCCCGGCTAAGCGCTGGGCCCGGGAGCCCTTTTCCCGTCGCACCTGGTCGGCGATCCGGGAGCTCCGGCGCGAATTGCAGGAAGCGCACTACGATGCCTGCCTCGATCTGCAGGGCGCAGTCCGCTCAGCCATGATCGCCCGCCTCGCCGGCACCGGCCGCGTCGTCGGCGAAGACAAGCCGCGAGAGGCTGCCGCCCGCTGGCTTTTCCATGATCGCGTACCCACCGAGGGTGTCCATGTCATCGAGCAGGCCATCGAGGTCGCCAGCCGCCTGGCCGGCTCGCCACTGCTGCTGGCTCCCGCCGCTCTGCCGGTCGATCCTGAGACCGAGCAGGCTGCGGATGCCTTCCGGCGTCCCTTTGTGCTGCTGAATCCCGGCGCCGGATGGGGCGCCAAACGATGGCCGACCGAGCGCTATGCCGCAGTCGCTCGCGCGCTGCATGACGCAGGCTATGGCATCGTCGTGAATCTTGGTCCCGGGGAAAAAACTCTCGGCAAGGAGCTGCGGGCCGCTGCGGGCGAGTTTGTCCAACTGGCCGAGGCTTCGCTCACCGAGCTTATCGCCCTCACCCGCCGCGCCTCACTCGTAATCGCCGGAGACACCGGACCGTTGCACCTGGCCTCGGCGCTGGGTCGCCCGGTCGTTGGCATCTTCGGGCCTACGGACCCGGCGCGGAACGGTCCCTTCGGCGGACGCTTCCACGTGCTGCGCCATCCGGACAGCGTCCGCGATCACTCGCGGCGCGCCGAGCCCGAGTCGGGCCTGCTTACGATTACCCCGGAGGCGGTCACCGCCGCTGCATTGGATCTGCTGGCGGACGGGAGCCCCTCCCTGCAACACTTTTCCCTGAACGACCTTTCCCTGAACGACAAGGAGAAACACTGATGGCTGGCGGATGGAAAAAAATTGCCAAGCGTATTCGCGTTCCACTCGGCTTTGCCTTTGCCATCTTCTTTCTCTGGATGGCCCGGCCCTCGCTGCCGTTCCTGGCGCTCAGCCTGGTGCTGGTGGTGCCCGGCGTCGCCCTGCGCGCCTATGCCTCCGGCTACGTGAAGAAGAATCGCGAGCTGACCATCACTGGCCCTTACGGCTATACACGCAATCCGCTCTACCTCGGCTCGATGATGATCGCCTTCGGCTTCGCGCTGGCCTCGCGCAGCGTGTGGATTGCCATCGCTCTTGCCGCGCTCTTCGCCATCATCTACATCCCGGTCATTCAGGGGGAGGAGCAGTTCCTGCGTTCGACCTTCCCCGGATTCGACGCATATTGCAGCCGCGTTCCGCGCCTGTTTCCGCGCTTCACCAGCGCTTCGAAGGGCACCGGGGCAGAGAAGGGCGCCTTCGCCGTTGATCTTTACAAAAAACATCGCGAGTACAATGCACTCATAGGCGCCTTGGCCATTTACGCGGCCCTGGCCCTGCGCCTCTATCTTTCCCAGGCGGGCGTCATCCCCTCCGGCAGGTGAGAAACAGATTTGATCCGTAGTCGACGACTGCTCCCTTTTGTGGCCGGACTTGTTCTTTTTGCCGGCGCCTCGGCCCGCTCGCAGCAGCCTGCGCCGCCGCTTCCGCCACCCCATGCCGGATTTGCCTTTCCGGCGAAGCAGACCCTGAACTATGCCGTCGACTGGCGCGTTTTTCCCGCAGGCATCGTGTCCTTCCACTTGGAGCAGGATGGCGATCTGGAGCGCGTGTCCGTCACCGCGGATACCGTCGGCGCAGTGAACCTTCTCTTCCGCGTCAGCGATCGCTTTCAGTCCGCCTTCCATCGGACCACGGGCTGCTCGGACAGCTTCTCGAAGCAGACCATCGAGGGCCGCCGCCAGGTGAACAGCGAGCTGCACTTCGACTACAACCAGCGCAAGGCCTTCCTCAGCGAGACCAACCTCGTCTCGCGCATCACGAAGCATCAGCAGAACTCGATCCCCGCCTGTGTGACCGATTCGCTCTCGGCGATTTTCTACGCTGCATCGCAGCCCATGACCGTGGGACAGAGTTTTGAGGCTCCGCTGGCCGATGCGATGAAGACCGTCCCCGTGACCATGAAGGTCGAGGGCAGGGAAGAGATCAAGACCCCAGCAGGCACTTACCAGACCATTCGCGTCGAGCCCACGGCCGATGCCGGCGTGGTGAAGAACCGCGGCAATATCTGGATCTGGTACACGGACGACGACCGTCACCTGCCCGTGCAGATGCGTGCCCGCCTCTTCTGGGGAACGATCACCTTCCGCCTGACCTCGATCGACCAGAAGTAAAGTTTTTCGTGCAGGGAAGGCCGTCCGGATTCGGGCGGCCTTTGTCTTTCACTGGATTCGGTATCGTTCGCGCATGAGCCGCTGCAGGCGCGGCTTGTAGATGAGGTTGTAGGCCAGTTCCTTGTCGGGGAACATGGCGAGCGCTGCTTTGCGGCTGTCGGCCACCATCACGGCGGCCTCGTCCACGGTCAGGCTTTTGTCCTGCCGGATGACGGACATGACCAGGTCCATCATGAGCTGTAGGCGGCGCAGGTTGCGCTCTTCCTGGATTTCGAGTTGGAGATCCGACGCCTCATTCGGAGTCGTTACCGCATGCGATGAGTCGGAAAGAGGTGCCGCACTTTCTGTGTTGTTTAGGCCCATGTACGAACGTTCCTCCTTGTTAGAGTCTGTTAGGGACTTTGGCGTGGGCATCGCTGAGAGCCAATTTCTCTCATATCGAGGAGTGTGCCGCGACGGATATTTAACATATCCGAGCGGTGCGCGACGAAGAGATGGGGAAAATTGGCCTCAGCCCTTCGGGTTGCTGGGTAAACCGGCCCATACTTCGTTGTCGTCCTCGTCTGGGAATAGCCTAAGCCTTCATCCTCCGCCTCGTCTGGGCTGATTTGCCCAGCAACAATGCCTGCGCGAAAGTCCCTAACAGACTCTAGGCATCCTACTCTTTCTATCGACGCGGCTTCGAGCAAAAAGATGCCTGGATCGGTATCCATGCGAATGCCCCGATCGCGGACGGTGGGCTACCCGCTGGATAGGGTGGCCCACTCAAGCTTCCGATGCTTGGGGGACAAGCGAAGCGACATCGGCGGTTAGTCTAAGAACAAACCAGAAAGGAACCCGCAGTCGATGTCCTCATCCCTGTTCACCCGTCGCGGCATGCTTCTCGGAACTGGAGCGTCGCTGGTCGGTGCCGCTCTGCGTCTTGACGCGCAGAAAGCCGCAGAGAAAGATGCTCCGAAGCCTGCACCCTGCGCTCCTCGCTCGGACGATTCCTATCCGCCGACGCCAGACCAGCTTCGCCGCCTGAAGTGGTGGAAGGAGGCGCGCTACGGTCTCTTTATCCACTATGGCCTTTACAGCCTCTACGGACGGCAGGAGTGGGCCGTCGAGAAGGAAGCGATCCCGTGGCCCGAGTACGAACAGCTCGCACATCGCTTTTCGCCGCGTCCGGATTGCGCAAAGGAGTGGGCGCGCATCGCGAAGGCAGGCGGTATGCGTTACATGGTCTTCACCGCGAAGCATCACGAGGGCTTCTGCAATTGGGATACAAAGCTCACCGACTTCAACTCGGTGAAGCAGGGTCCGAAGCGCGATCTGGTGCGCGAGTACGTCGAGGCCGCGCGTGAGGCGGGCATCCGCGTAGGCATCTACTTCTCACTTATGGACTGGCACCATCCTGACGGCGAGCGTTGCTCGGTGGATGAGGCTGCGCGACGCCGCTTCGTCGATTACACGCATGGGCTGCTGCGCGAGCTGTTGACCAACTACGGCAAGATCGACATCCTCTGGTATGACGCCGCGATGCCGATGGACGCGAAGGGTTGGGAGAGCGAGCGCATGGACCGTATGGTCTTCGAGCTGCAGCCGGACATCGTGGTGAATGGCCGCAACGATTCGATCGGCGACTTCTCGACGCCCGAGCAGCATCTGAGCGCCTCGGCGCATGGCCGCGCATGGGAGAGCTGTATGACGCTCAATGAGAGCTGGGGCTACTGCGCCGCGGATCATGAGTGGAAATCGCCGCGCACGCTGCTCGCCAACCTCATCACCTGCGCGCGCGATCAGGGTAACTATCTCATCAACGTGGGCCCCATGGGAGACGGGACCTTCCCCGAAGAATCCGTGCGCATCCTGACAGAGGTTGGTACGTGGATCGAGGGCAACGCCGAGTCGATCTTTAACACCGATCTCGCGCAGCCCTGGCGTCCCAATTACGCGCTCTACACACGGCGCGGCAACACGCTCTACATGCACGTGCACATGTGGCCGGGTAGCGATGTGTCTCTCTCCGGCTTGCAGACGAAGGTGCTTTCCGTGCGCATGCTGCGCGGCGGCGCGCCGCTCAAGTTCACACAGGATGCTTGGCGTGTGCACATCGCCGGCCTGCCGGAAGAAGCTCCGGATCGGCCCGCCACCACGCTGGTGCTCGAGTGCGAGAGCGAGCCGCGCATGAACTCCGATCATGAACTGCGCCTGGCCAAGCCGCGTGGCGGCGTGAACATCGGCTGATGATCACTGGCCCTGTGCTCCTTCGCTCAGGGCCAGTTGCCTGCTGTCACTCTCTTGCCGTCAAGATAAAAGCTCGTCATTCCCGTCAGCTCGGTAAGCCGCGTGCCCACATGCGCAGCTGCGAGCCGCGCCAGCACCTCGCGCCGTGGATGCCCGTAGAAATTGCGCTTTCCCACGGAGATGACCGCCCATTGCGGAGCGACAGCTGCGAGGAACGCAGGCGTCGTTGAAGTGATGCTGCCGTGATGCCCGACCTTCAATAAATCCGAATGAAGATCGCCTTCGGCTTTCATCGCGGCTTCCGTCCGCGCCTCGGCATCGCCTTCGAGCAGCGCGGAGGTCTCGCCATACGCCACGCGCAGCACCAACGAATCGTCATTCGAGGCTGCGGCGCCGGGATGATAGTTCGCTGCAGGCCATAGAGCCTTCACCGCCGCGCCGCCAAAGCTCCACGCATCGCCCGCCACGTGCGCGATGGTTTGTGTTCCGGCTTCGCGCGCGGCCTGCAGCACGCGGCCATAGGCGGCACTGTCCGGATTTTTCCCAATCCATAGCGCATGTGGGCGAAAGTTCGCGATGACCGCTGCCATGCCGCCGATATGATCGAGATGCGCATGCGTTATGGCCACCGCATCGAGCTGCCGGATGCCGCGCGCCCACAGCACGGGTGAGACGACATCTTCGCCGACATCGAAGTTTGACTCTGGCGAAGTGCCGACGAGACCTCCTGCGTCGATGAGCAGAGTTTTGCCCTCAGGCGAGACGACAAGCAGCGCATCGCCCTGGCCGACATCGATGGCGGTGATCTCGAGCACGCCTGCGCGCCGCTGCATGGGGTGTGGCAGCAGCAGCGTCACGACGGCTGCAATGAGTGCCGCCGCTGTAAGCGTGAGAGTGAAGCGCCGGCGTAGTCGGATCAGGATCATCGCTGCGAGGCACAGAGCCATCCACACGATCACTGCCCACGCAGCTGGATTGGGACAGCGCAGTTCTGCGAGATGAATACGCGATGCAAAGCCTACGATCGCTGCTGCGAGATGTAGCAGCGCAGCTGTAGCTGCTCCAGGCAGCCATGCGCAGGATGGCTGCACCAAAGCCGTTGCGAAGGTGATGAGTGCGCACGGCAGCAGTAATCCGAGCAGTGGTACGATGAGCAGGTTTACCGGCAGCCCCAGCACGGTGATGCGATGGAAGTAAGCTACCATCGGCAGCATCATGAGCACCTCGATGCTGAGTGTGATTAGGAGCAACTCCATTGCGCCGAGTAGGAGCCGCAATGTGTGGGGCAGCATTTTGTATGCGAGGAATGCGCCTGCGATGGGCCGCATATGATCCTGCAGCAGGCGCAGGGTTACGCGAAACTGCGCGATATGCGGCGGCAACGATGCGTCGATTCTCACCTCTCCGAGGTTCCGTAGCGCGCGCCGGTAGGGTTCGAGTGTGAGTTCGAGCAGCGGTCTTGCCAGCCCTGCCACGGCAATCACCGTGAGCAATGTCATTTGCATGCCTGCGTCGAAGATATCGCTCGGCGCGGCGATCAACAGTAGCAGCGTCACCAATCCAAGCGTATTGAGTGCGCGCCGCTCGCGCCACAGCAGGTCGGCAGTGAGATACACCAGCACCATGCCGAGCGAGCGCTCTACGGGATGTCCGAAGCCAGTGAAGACGGCGTAGGCCGTTGCGGCAAATGCCGTGCAGAGTGCCGCTCCCGCGCGTCCCAGCCGCAGCTTTTTTGTCAGCGCAAAGATCAGCCCGGCGAAGATCGCCAAGTGAAGTCCGGAGACGACCAGCAGGTGAAAGGTTCCCGTGCGTTCGAAGCCCACACGCAGACTGTGCTGCAGGTAGGTTCGGTCGCCCGTGACCATCGCGGTAAGCATGGCGGTGTCTTGAGGCGAGAGGCGCAGCCATGCGGGCAGCCGTGCCATGCGGGCATCGTCTGCGAGGGCCAGCACAGCCGCACTCGCGCGTTGCTGCAGAAGGCCGATGCGGCAACGCAGCATTGACCCCCGATCTAATGCGCCTGTTCCTGAGATGGAGATGGCCGTGGCTTTCGCACTGGCGACTGCTCCGATACCCTGCGAGAGCAGGTATTCGCTCGCGTCCCACACGCCCGGATCGCCGAAGTGCTCTTCTTCGTGCATCGCAATGTGCGCCACGATAAGCTCGCCGCAGGCAAAAGAAGGAAACGATGCATCCGCCGCAGCGAAGACGCTCAGTCGTAACCCGGCTGTCTCTGGCGCGAGATCTTCGTCGTTTATACGTACAATGCGCAGGTCAAGACGCTGGCCGCGCTCTTCAGTAAGGGTATGCGAAAACAAGCCAGCAGACGTGCTCAGGCGCACTGCTCCCAGGCGCGACACAATGCCTTCGACCGCATGTGGCTGATTGTCCGCAAACTGCCGCAGGGAGCGCTGACGGTCAGGCTGTGGCGCGACAGTCTGCGCGAATGTGCCCAGCAACAGGTAGACGAGGAGCACCGCAGGCCATGCCAACCGCGGAGTGCGAAGATTCGCCACTGTTGCAGTAACAAATGACAGTACCAGTGCGATGAATAAGAGTCCGGCGAAGAGCTGCAGGCGATGACCCAGCCACAGGCCCGAGACGAATGCCATCGCTGCGGGCAGCATTGGTGCGGCATGCAGCTCGAAATAGCGTGGAGTGCGTGGCGCGCGCCCACGTCGGTGTCTGATTTTAGGTGTTGCCAGTGCGGGCGTGGTGAGCGTGGCGGCCATAGTGCAGCCCCGCGACGTCTGCGTTATCCCCGGCTCAACCTTACGATGCTTTCCATGTGAAAGGTCTCGGGGAACATGTCCAGAAGATGCAGGCGCTCAAGCGAGTAGCCCGAGTCTAGCAGCGATTTCACGTCGCGCGACAAAGTCGCCGGATCGCACGAAACGTAAGTAATGTGCCGCGGACCGATCTTGCCGAGTAGTGAGGTCACATCCTTGCCCAGGCCCGCGCGCGGCGGATCGACGACGACCAGGTCCGGAGCCTTTTCCTTGCGCGACGCCGCGCCTCGCAGAAAGTCAAGCGTCGGCGCCTTCACTGCGCGCTGTGCCTTGCCCTGGAGATTGCGGCGCAGGTCGGCGCTCGAACTCGGCGCGGATTCCACCGCCGTGATGCGCTCGAAGCGCTCGCTGAGCGCCTGCGCGAAGAGCCCGACTCCGGCATAAAGATCCCACGCAGAGCTGCCGCCTGCATCCGCCGTGACCAGCTCGATCATCGGATCGATGAGATAGCGGTTCACCTGAAAGAACGAGCCAAGACTCACGCCATAGTCGCGTCCCGCTGCGCGATAGCTGAAGCCTGGTTCTCCCGCTGCCGCCAGCAGACGGCTCGCGTGCTTGCCGCGCTCGGCAGAGAACACGGCCGCGCCCACGCACGCGGGCAACGCCTCTTCAAGTATCGGCCATAGCCGCGCGAAGGCTGCGCGCGCATCGTCTTCGGCCCAGAGAGAGAGCAGCAGCGCGTCGCCGTTGGTAAAGAGCTCGATCTCGGTGAAGTCACGTGACAGCTCCCACGTCTCGCTCTTCGCATTTAGCGTCAGGATCACTTCACTGATCGCCGGTGCTGCGATAGGGCAGGTTTCGATGGCCAGCGTCTCATGTGAGCCGCGCCTGCGATAGCCGAGCCGTCCCGTCTGCGTGTCGATATGCAGACGCACGCGATTGCGATAGCCCAACGGCTCGCCGCTCAGTACTTCAATCTCCGGCAGGCCGCCTGAGCGCTCCGCCACCTTCGCGCGCTCGAAGGACTCGCGCAGGATGGCACGCTTCATCGCCAGCTGTGCAGGATACGTCGCATGCTGATAGTGGCAGCCGCCGCAGATACCGAAGTGTGGGCACGGTGGTGTGGTGCGATCGGGCGAAGCTGTGATGACCGCTTCAAGCTCCGTCTCCGCATAGCTGCCGCGATCGCTGGCAATGCGCGCTTCCACCACCTCGCCGGGCAGTGTGAAGGGCACAAAGACTGCCTTGCCTTCATGCCGCGCGAGGCCTGCACCGCCGTAGATTGCTTTTTCGATCGTGAGCTTCATCCCTGCCTCATGTAGAACAGGCTCAGTCGCGGAAGCCGATAGCGTTCGAAGAGGCGCTTGTGCAGGAACTGCTGCTCCACCTGCTTGATCTGCGCGGCCTGCATGCGCGCCTTGTACGGAGCAAGCTCGCGCGCACTCTCGGTGCGCAGCGTCACCAGCTCGTCTTCAGGAGCCGTAGCCATCAGCGCGCTCAGCAGCTTCTCTTCCATCACCAGCAGGCGACGGTCGAGTTCTTCGAGATTCGGCTGCGCGGCCAGGGTCTCTTCGGCGATCGATTTCAGGCTGGCGATGTTCGCCGTCGCCAGTTCTGCCGCGATGCCTGCGAGCTGCGCCTGCGTGAGCTCCTGCGCACATTCGCGCAGATGCGCCGCGATGCGTTCCTGCTCAAAGCCTGGCGCGGCGGATTCGGCATCGGCCTCCTGCTTGGCTGCGCCGGTCACGGCTTCCTTCATCTCTTCGACGGCTTCCATGATGGCCTGCGAGCAGTATGCCAGCCCATTCACGCGTCGGACACGCGTCTTCGCGGCACGTGCATCGAATTTGTCGAAGGATGTGTCGATACCGCGCAGCACGGCTTCGAGCGGAATGCCCGCTTCGCGCCATGTCTCGATCAGCGCCCAGTCGAGCGTCGAGAGCAGCAGCAGCGATCCGCGGCGCCGTTGGAAGTGCATCTCGATCTCGGTGAAGTAATTGAAATAATTCTGCACCTGTTAACGTCCCGCGGCAGGCTTCTTCTGCGCCCGCGACTGGCGTTCGTAAATAATGCGCAGTCCGTCGAGCGTCAGCGTATCGTCCACGTGCTTGATGAATTTCGATTCGCCAGCAATCAGGTTTGAGAGGCCGCCCGTTGCCACGCACACCGTGTCGTCGCCAAGCTCGGCGATCATGCGCGCAAGGATGCTGTCGACCAGTCCGATATGCCCATAGAAGAGACCGATCTGCAGATTGTCGACGGTGTTTGTCCCAATGACCTTCGCGGGCTTCTTGATCTCGATGCGTGGCAGACGCGCAGCACGCGCGAACAGAGCCTCGGCCGAGATGTTGAGGCCCGGCGCAATCGCGCCGCCGAGAAATTCACCCTTACGCGAAATCACGTCAAAGTTCGTCGCCGTGCCGAAGTCGACGACGATACATGGGCCGCCATACTTTTCGAACGCGCCCACGCAGTTGGCCACGCGGTCCGCGCCCACTTCGCTTGGGTTGTCGGTGAGGATGGGCAGTCCCGTCTTCACACCCGGTTCGATGAAGACGGGCTTCTGCTTGAAGTAGCGCTCGCAGAACTGACGCAGGATCCAGTCGATGGGCGGCACGACCGAGGCGATGATGATCGCGGTAATCGCCGAGCTCTGCACGCCTTCGCCCTGCAGCAGGTTGCGGATGAGGATGCCGTACTCGTCGGCGGTCTGCTGATGGCGCGTGCTGATGCGCCAGGTCATGCGCAGTTCGCCGGGTTTACCGTCCGTGAGCGGATAAAGCGCGATCACCGTGTTCGTGTTGTTGACGTTTAACGTGAGAAGCATCGGTTATCGCGAGCCTTTCTGTTCCCGCACGCCGCCCGAAAGCACCGTGCGCAATCCATTGGCCGTGCGGATCTGCAGAAATCCGCGCGGATCGAGGCCATCTGTGACGCCTTCCATGCCGGGCTGGTTCTCGACGTACACCTGCTTGCCGCGCACCCATGAAGAAATCTGCTCAAGCCGGCGGAGGATGCTTTGTTGCGCTTCCACTGTCGAGCCGGTCAGCGCGTTCACCTCGTGGTCGATCGCCTTCAGCAATAGTGCGAGCAGCTCCTGCCGCGGCCAGTCGCGGCCAGTCTCGATATGCAGCGAGCTCGCCACATCCTTCAGTTCGTCGGGGAACGCAGGCTGGTGCACGTTGATGCCGATGCCGATGACGAGATAGCGCACGCGCGTAACCTCGGCATTTAACTCGGTAAGGACTCCCGAAAACTTGCGCTTGCCGAAGAGCAGGTCATTGGGCCAGCGCAGGTCGGCTTCGAGTGAGGTCAGCTCGCGCACCGCATCGTGCACCGCGAGTCCTGCGGCGAGCGACATCCACAGTACGTCCGCCGGTGTGAGCTGCGGACGCAGCAGCACGCTGACGTACAGGCCCGAACCCGGGGGCGAAGTCCACGCATGTGCGCCGCGTCCGCGTCCTGCCGTCTGTTCGTCGGCGAAGTACACCGTGCCGTCAGGAGCGCCGGCCTCGCCCTGCGCCATGGCATGCGTGCTGGTGGAAGGAATCGTCGGAAAGAACTGCAGTTTGCCTGCAAACCGGGTGCCCGCAAGCGCATGGTCCAATTGTTCCAGCGCCTGCGGATCGAAAGCGGAGACCTCCACGGCTAGTAGATCTCCGCGGTGATGCGCATGCTCAGGTCCACGGCCACGGCCGAGTGCGTGAGTGCGCCCACCGAGATGTAGTCCACGCCGGTCAGCCCATATTTGCGGATATTCTCCAGCGTGATGCCGCCCGAGGCCTCCGTCGGGATCGATACGCCGTGCTCTTTTTCATGTGCGCGTACGATGCCCACGGCCTTCTTTACCTGCGCGGGCGTCATGTTGTCGATCAGCAGCGATTCCGCGCCGTTCGCAAGTGCCGTCGCCAGCTCGTCGAAGGTGCGCACTTCGATGTCGATGACCTGGCCAGGCTTGCGCAGCTTGTGCGCGCGCTTCAGCACGGTTTCCACGCCGCCGCCGAGCGAGATGTGGTTGTTCTTGATGAGAATGCCGTCGGAGAGATCGAGGCGATGGTTCTCGCCGCCGCCGCAGCGCACCGCGTACTTGTCGAGCAGGCGCAGGCCGGGCACGGTCTTGCGCGTGTCCAGAACCTTGGCTTTCGTGCCCTTCAGAGCATCGGCATACTCACGCGTCAGCGTGGAGATGCCGCTCATGCGCTGCATCAGGTTCAGGATCACGCGCTCGCAGGCGAGGATCACGCGCGCGTTGTGGCGAATGACCGCCAGCGCCTGACCCTTCTTCACATTCACGCCGTCGAACATCTCCGGATGACTGATGACCTCAAAGCGGCCCGAAGCCTTCTTATCGATGCGCGCGAAGATATCGAGGAAGCGGGGAATCGAACCCAGCCCGCTGATCACGCAATCCTGCTTGGCGATCACCGTGGCCGAGGCCCGCAGGTTCGGGTCCACCGTGATCGCGGTCGTGATGTCGTTGGTCGCCTTGTCCTCAACCAGCGCCTGCTCGAGGATGGCTTCGAGTTTTTTGCTCTTCCAGTCCATGATGCTGTCCCGTGGGCCTCTCGTGCTTAGCAGGCCAGTTCTGCGAGTGCCGCCCGTGTCTTCTCGAGCAGCCCGGTTACCTCGGCGAACCGCTTGCGCAGCCCGTCCACCACGTGCGCCGGCGCCTTGGCCATAAAGGCCTCGTTGCCCAGCTGCCGCTGGCCGTTCTCGTGTTCCTTCTCGAGACGCGCCAGCTCCTTCTTCAGCCGCTCGCACTCCACGGCCGGGTCGATCTTCTTTTCGTACACCACCTGGACATCGAACTCAGGCGTCGAGCGGATACCGCTGCCTTCGAGCTTTGTCTCTGGAAATTCGATGCCGGAGACGCGCGCGAGTCGCTCCACAATCTGCGTATTCGGCTCGATGCGGGCACGGATGTCGGCCCTGCACGCGACACGCACCGGCACCTGCGCCTTCTCTTCGACGCCAAGATCCTTGCGGCCAGCGCGCACCTGCACGATCAGCGCCTGCAGTGTGGCCATCTGCTGCTCCACGGCGCTGTCCAGGGCTTCATCCAGCGGCTGCGGATAGCGCGACAGCGCGATCGACTTCGCCGGAGTCTTGCCTTCGTAGAGAGCATGCCAAAGTTCTTCGGTGAGGAAGGGCATGAACGGAGAAAGCAACCGCAGCGACGCTTCGAAGGTGGAAAGTTGCGTCCTGAGCGCAGCCTTGGCTGCGTGCAGGTCGGCTCCTTCGCTGAAGTCCAGGCGGATCTTGACGATTTCGAGATACCAGTCGCAGAAGTCGCCCCAGAAGAACTGGTAGACGAGGTTCGCTGCTTCATGGAAGCGATAGTTCTTGAGTGCCAGGTTGACTTCTTCCGCGGTGCGGTTCAACCGGGACACAATCCAGCGAGCCTCGAGTGGCGCCGTCTCGTCCGGTCCGAGTGAGTCGGCGAGAGTGTGAGGATCGATGCGGATGCCGGCTTCGGCTGCGCGTCCAACGTTCATGAAGAGCAGTCGCGCCGCGTTCCAGATCTTGTTTGCAAAGGCGCGATAGCCTTCGGTGCGCGCTTCGCTGAAGGCGATATCCGTACCGGGCGAGGCCATGGCCGCGAGCGTGAAGCGCACCGCATCGGTGCCGTACTTCTCCACGATCTCGATCGGGTCGATCACATTGCCCTTGGTCTTCGACATCTTCTGGCGGTCGGCATCGCGCACCAGCGCGTGGATGTAGACCTCGCGGAAGGGCACGGCATTCTTCAGCTCACGTTTTGTGCCGTCAGCCTCGGGCACTTCGAGCATGAAGTGGCTGCCAAGCATGACCATGCGCGCCACCCAGAAGAAGAGGATGTCGAAGCCGGTCAGCAGCAGCGACGTCGGATAGAACGCTTTCATGTCGGCCGACGGCGTGCCGTCCTTGGTTGGCCAACCGAAGACAGACACGGGCAGCAGGCCCGAGGAGAACCACGTGTCCAGCACGTCTGTCTCCTGCGTCAGCTCCTTCGCTCCGCACTTCGCGCAGGCTGCTGGCGTCTCGCGGGCCACGGTCACGTCATGGCAGGCCGCGCAGTGCCACGCAGGAATGCGATGACCCCACCAGAGCTGACGCGAGATGCACCAGTCGTGGATGTTCGTCATCCACTCGAGGTAGGTCTTCTCGTACATCTCCGGCGTAAAGTGGATGGCCTTCTTGCCGTTTTCGTCCGCTTTTACCGCGGCAATCGCGGATTCGGCGAGCGTCGGTCCGCCATGGTTCGGCTTCTTGTTCACGGCCACGAACCACTGCGTCGAGAGTCGCGGTTCCACGACTGCGCCCGAGCGCTGGCTCAGGCCAAGGGCCATGTTGTGGTCCTTTACATCCACCAGCAGGCCCAGCTCGCGCAGGTCTTCTACGATCTTCTCGCGCGCCGCATAGCGGTCCAGGCCGTGATATAGCGAGCCCGGCAGGTCGATCTTCGCCGTCTCATCCATGATGGTGAGCTGCGGCAGGTTGTGCCGCTGGCCGATCTCGAAGTCGTTCGGATCGTGCGCCGGCGTCACCTTCACCGCGCCAGTGCCGAACTCGGGGTTCGCCCACTCGTCGGCGAGGACAGGAATCTCGCGCTCAGCCGCTCCATTGATGGCGCTCAGAGGCAGGCGGAGCAGCTTGCCCTGCAGGGAGAGGTAGCGCTCGTCCTTCGGATTTACCACCACGGCCACGTCGCCCAGCATCGTTTCGGGGCGCGTGGTCGCGATCACAATCGAGCCTGAGCCGTCGGCGAGCGGATAGCGCACGTGGTAGATCTTGCCCACGCGCTCCTCGTGCGTCACCTCGAGGTCGGACACCGCGGTCTGCTGAATCGGGTCCCAGTTCACGATGTACTTGCCGCGGTAGATGAGCCCTTGCTCGTAGAGGCGCACAAAGGCCTCCTTCACCGAGATGGAGAGGTTCTCGTCCATGGTGAAGTACTCGCGCGACCAGTCCACGCTCGCGCCGAGGCGCTTCATCTGCTCGAGGATGGCGCCGCCGTAGTGCTGCTTCCACTGCCACACGCGGTCGACGAAGGCCTCGCGGCCCAGCGCCTTACGGTGCGTGCCCTCGCCGGCGAGCTGCTTCTCCACCATCATTTGTGTGGCGATGCCGGCGTGGTCGGTGCCGGGGAGCCACAGCGTCGGGTCGCCCAGCATGCGGTGCCAGCGGGTCAGGATGTCCATTTCCGTCTGGTTGAGCATGTGGCCCATGTGCAGACGGCCGGTAACGTTCGGCGGCGGCAGCAGAATGGTGAAGGGCGTGCGCCCGGCAAGCGTTTCCGCCGAGGGGGTATCGAAGAGCTTCTCGTCTACCCAGTAGGCGGCCCAGCGATCTTCAATCGCTGTCGGGTCATAGGCTTTAGCTAATTCTTCAGGCATTTCGGACAGTCCAATTCTTCACGATAAAGCATTTCGGGAGGCGGTGTCGGGCAGAGCCGCGCCGCAGCCGGCGTTTTCGTCTTCTCCGCCACGTGGAGTGATTCCGCGTGGCAATCCGCAATTCTCAGGAAGCGAGAGTGGGGCGCCCTGTTCATGCGGCGGCAGCTCCAAAGAAAAGGGGCCGCGCTTGGCGGCCCCTCGGGTGTTCAGCATGCAACTGGAATTTAGAAGGGATTCAGCTTGTCGAGGCCCTTCTTCTTCTTGTGCTTGCTCGAGGACTCCGTACTGCTGTCGTACGGAGCGTTCTTGGCCTTCTTCTTCGGATTGTTGTTGACCTGGCCGTGCGTCGGGTTCTTGATCTCGTTGATCTGCGTAGGCGCATCCGCCGGAGCATCGACCGCCGGGAGAGGCTTGCTCTCGGCAGGCTTGACTGCCGGAACCGCAGGCGTATCCTTCGGGCCGTTCACCACCGCGTCGGGCGAAGCTTCGCTCGTCGGGTGCGAGATGGCGTTCGCGTCATAGCCGTTGCCGCCGGCATTGCTCGCGGGAGCTTCCTTGCCATCGGCGGCGGTGCCAGTGGCATCGTCGCTGCGCGGAGCCGTGGTGGCGCCGGTCGCCGGGCCGCTCGGGACTTCCACCGTCACCGTGCTGCCTTCGCTGCCGCCGGCTTCCGGTACCGTTTCAAGCTTTAAGCTGCCGGAGGCTGCAGGCTGTGCTGCCTGGGGTGAGGTGCCGTTGGCCAGAGCTGCGGCCGTTGTGTCGTGGCCCTGCGCATCCACGCCGGGAAGCGGCTGGTTATGGATGGCCGCCATGAACAGAGCGACATTCTGCTTCTGGACATCGGGAGCCAGGGTCTGCGTTGCATCGGTGAGCGTCGGCTCGCCTACGCGGGAGGCCTCGATGGTCGAGGGGCCATGCTTGATCATCAGCAGCGCGCGGTCACGAAGCTTTACATTCGTGCGGCTGCCTTCTTCGGCTTCGCTCTCGGCCACTTCCTGCTGTGTCGGATCCGGAACCAGGCGGCCCAGCGCGATCAGGCGGTCCTTGGCATCTTCCACGTGCGGAGCTTCGGGATAGCGCAGCACAACACGCTGCCAGGCAGCACCGGCGCGGTCGTTATAGATCTTTACCAGCCTCGCCTTGGCCGCCGGAGGAATGTTCAGGCGGCTGGCGATGTGGGCCTGCGTCGCATAGGCGTCGCCCAGCATGATCAGCGTCTGGTCCGAGTGGCTGAAGAGCGGATAGTTGTCGGCCACCGTCTGCAGGCGGGCGATGGTCGCCGGCCAGTTCTCGTGTCCGAAGTAGAAGCTGCCGATCTCGAACTGGCGCTGGGCCAGAACTTCCTGCACCTCGCGCAGACGCTGCTTGGCGCGCGGCACCAGCGGGGAGTCGGGGAAATCCTGCAGCATGGTGCGGTACTCGCGCTCGGCGTGCTCCGCGTTCTGCGGATCGCGATCCGGCTTCTCCATCTGCTGGTAATAGATGTCGCCCACCTTCATCTGCGCCTCAGCCGCTTCCGGCGTGTTGGGGAAGAAGGTGATGAAGTCCTTGTACTCGTTCTCGGCCTGTTGCAGAGCGGCCGAACCGCCTTCCTTGTACCAGGTGTCGCCGATGGCCAGCTTGGCGCGCATCGCGTACTCGGTTTCCGGATAGGTGTTGAGCAGGGTCTGGAGGTCGAGGCGGGCTACGTCGAACTTGCCCTTCTTGAGCGCCAGCATTGCCTTGTCGAACAGCTCCTTATCGGGCTGCTTCGACTTCACATCGGCCAGCGGATTGGCGCTGAGGTCCGTCTGCTTCTTCTTTTTCGTCGCATGCGCTGCGGAGGGCAGCAGCACGAGGCAAAGGCCTGCGACGGCAATCTGGTTGACAACGCGATTCATAACACCTCGAAAAATCCCCGCGGGACAAACAAACTTCGGGCGGCCCCGCGGCTAGCTCCGCTTTCGCCCCTCGTCTTGCGTATAAGACCCTGCTTAAACCTGAACCCGCTCTTCGGCCTGCTGCGCCAGCTCCAGCAGTTCGCGGGCATTCTGTTCCGCCTTGCCGCCGTTGAACACAGCGCTCCCTGCAACCAGCAGCTCCGCTCCTGCTTCGACGACTGCCGCAATGGTGTCGTGAGCAACGCCGCCATCGACTTCGATCCGGTAGCTCAGCCCGAGCTCCTGCCGAAGCTCTTTCAATCTGCGTATCTTGTTGAGCGAATAGGGGATAAAGCTTTGTCCGCCAAATCCGGGGTTCACACTCATCACCAGCACATGGTGCACCATGCCGAGGATCGGGATCAGCACCTCGACCGGGGTTGCCGGGTTGATCACCACGCCCGGCTTCATGCCGTGCTGCTCGATCAGCTGCAGGGAACGGTGCAGATGTGGGCAGGCCTCGTAGTGGACGCTCATCCAGTTGATGCCGGCCTCGGCAAAGGCGGGAACGAACTCGTCCGGGTTCGAGACCATCATGTGGCAGTCCAGCGGCAGACGGGTCACCTTGCGCAGGCTCTTGACCACGGGGACGCCCAGCGACAGGTTCGGCACAAAATGTCCGTCCATCACGTCCACGTGAATGACGGTGCCGCCTCCGCGCTCGGCGGCCTGGACGTCTTCACCCAGACGGGCGAAGTCAGCGGAAAGAATCGATGGAAGTAGCTCGACCAAGATGACACAAGTTTAGCAGCCGAGGGCAGAATTGGGCTCCCGGCCGGGTGAGAATTTGCGGGCCGATTCCGGGGAAAAGTTGCCTGGCAGGAGTTGATTGGTTGCGACCTGGGAAGTCTTTTCTTTTTAGAAGTTTCCAGAGATGGCTATATTAGGCGGGATCAGCGTTCGGGCTCACGCCCGCCCGATACACCCGTGAAATCGCCCGCAGTACGCTGCGCTTTGGCAGGTCGCCGTTTTCGTCGGCGAAGCAGGCCTCGCCTACCCGGCGCGCCTGCGGCCGGAAATACCACCGGCTGAAGAGGCAGAGCTGATCGGCAGTCTGCTGCACGCCGCCATGGTTTTCGGCGAGTTGCCCGCGAAGTTCGGCAAGTGCCGTCTCCAGCCGCTCCTCTAAGACGTCGCGCGAGGCCAGTCGCACCGCCGTTGTGCCGCCCTCATCCAGCGGAACCGCCTGCATGGCCATGGGATGGGCGAAGAGCGAGGAGGAACCCGATTGCTCATTCTGGTGCCGCATCCCGGCCACCGAGTAGGCCACCGGGCCGGCCAGGCATCCGCGATCGAGCAGGAACAGGTGGACCTCTTCGGTGTCCACGCCATCTTGAGAGATGCCCGCCGCCGGCTGCATCACCAGCGCCCGCAGTTGCGCCAGCGGATGCACCGCCGCCGGCATCAGCGATGCTGCGGCCTCTGCCTTGGAAACCCTGGCATGGACCTCCGCCGCCCGTTCGAAATCCAGATCCGCAGAGGCCGCGTCACGTTCGGCCTCCAGCTGTTTGGTCAGGCTCTCGCCACGCGTTGCGAGAAAGGCTCGTACCGCCAAGGATTCTTCGGAATAGCGCTCGTCCGTACAGCCTTTGAAGCAGGGGGCAAGGCACTTTTTCATCTCCGAATAGACGCAGCCGGGGAAGGCCGGATCGGGATTCAGCTCCTCGACGCAGCGCCGCAGCAGGAAAAGATTCAGCATCGCCTCGAGCGCTGCCTCGGCCGAGTTGCGGGAGGGAAACGGGCCAAAGAGGTGGTTGGCGGCGCCCTTTGTGATGCGATTGGTCACGTAAACGCGCGGATACGCGTTTTCCATCGCCATGCGCAGAAAGACCGGAGGCCGCAGCTTGAGCCGCTTGCGCGCGCGATCCCCGAAGGCTTCAAGCGAAGCGCGATAGAGCGCGAGCCACGATTCAAAGTCGGAGCCGGTAATGCAGTATTCGATGCGCCGCACGCTCTCGGCCAGCCGCAACCGCTTCGACTGCTCCGGTTTCGGGTCGAGCAGCCTGCGGAGTCTTCTCTTGAGATTGGGCGTCCGGCTCAGGTACGGTTCGGCTTTGTCGTCCGCTCCAAAGAGAGCGAAAACCCCTGCAGCCTCGGGAAGCCGGTGCCACTGCGGGTCGCGCGCGTCGAAATCCAGCTGTTGCGCCAGCATCGCTACTCTCCGGCGATGGTCATGCCGTCGATGCGCAGCGTGGGCGAGGCGACCGAGCCGCGGAAGACAAGATCGTTGCCGATGGCCGTGATATTGCGGAACATCTCCTTAAGGTTTCCGGCGATAGTGATCTCCTGCACCGGGAAGGTCAGCTCGCCGTTCTCGATCCAGAGACCCGATGCGCCGCGGGAGTAATCGCCGGTGACCATGTTTACCCCCTGGCCGATCAACTCGGTCACGTAGAGTCCGGCCGGGATGTCCTTGAGCAGTGCCTCAGGCGTGATCGATCCCGCCTTGAGAAAGAGATTGCCGTGCCCGGTGCCGGGATTGCCCGCCAGTCCGCGCGCCGCTGAGCCAGTGCTCTTCATCCCCAGCTTGCGCGCTGTATAGGTGTTGAGCATGTAATGCTTCAGCACGCCGTTTTCGACTAGCACCGTGCGCCGCGAAGGCAGGCCGTCACCGTCGAAGGGCGATGTGCCGAAGCCGCCGGCGATGGTGCCGTCGTCGACCACGGTGATCGATTCCGCTGCAACCTGCTGGCCGAGCATGCCGGTAAAGAACGACGCTCCGCGATAAATGGAATCGCCGCTGGCTGCGTCGAAGATCGCGCCGATCAGACCTCGCGCAACCTCCGGCGAAAAGACGATCGGCACCTGCTGCGTCTTGACCTTGCGGCCATCGAGCCTGCGCAAAGTGCGCCGTGCCGCTGTCTCGCCTACGGACTCCGGAGTTTCGAGAGCGCCCAGGGAGCGCGCGTAGGAGTACCAGTAGTCACGCTGCATCTCGCCCGCGCTGCCGGTGGCAATCGGACTGCATGAGATCGAGCAGGACGAAGCGCGATACTCGCCCGAAAAGCCGCGTGAGTTGGCAAAGGCCTTGCGCCCGGTTCCTGCGTCGAAGCTGCCGCCTGCGGAATTGGTGATGCGCGTGTCGAAGGCAAGAGACGCCGCTTCGGTCCGCCGCGCATATTCAATGCGCTCTGCGGTGGGCAGCTTGTAGACGTCTTCGTGGAAGAGTTGGAGGTCGCCCGCGAGCGATCCGAACTCCGATGCTTCGGCGAGACCTGCAAAGGGATCTTCCGAGCTGACTCGCGCCAGAGCCAGCGCGCCGTTCACCAGGTGAGCGATGCCCTCGGGCGTGAAGTCGCTTGTCGAGGTACTGGCCACGCGGTAGCCATTGTCGGAGGCCACCAGCACCCGCAGCCCCACGCCGCGCGAGCCCGCCTCCTTGAGCGTCTCCACCTCGCCCATGCGCACGGAGACGGAGAACTCATCGCCCTCCCGCACGGTCACTTCGGCATCGGAGGCGCCGGCCTTCTGGGCTTGGCGGACAATCTCGGCGGCAATCTGTTCAAGGCTGGCGGATACGGCAGTCGGCATCCTGTCTATAGTAACGCTCGGCGTTAAGAGAAGGATGTGAGCTGCCGGGTGCCCCACATCTCGCTGTTTCCGAGATGTGGGTTCCCAGGATGCCGATGGTTCCCCACTCAAGCCTGAAGTCGGCTTGCGTGGGGAACACACGAACATCACCCGGCGTTCTTGCCATCCCTGGCCGAAAGTGGAGAGACCAGATCCCGCAGAACCGCAGGTTTCTCCACTCCGCAGGACAGAAAACGTCCTGCTCCGGTCGAAATGACAGTGTGCGTTTATAGAGAGGAATCCGGGTGCCCCACATCTCGTTATTTCCGAGATGTGGGTTCCCAGGATGCTGACGGTGGCCCATACAAGCCTGCGGTTGGCTTGCGTGGGGAACACACGAACTCAATCGAGCCAACCCACCACCCTCAACCGAACGTAAACGTGAACGCCTGCACGCCCGGCTCTTCGAACTCGATGGTGAAGGTATGATCCGCAATCGAGCCCTTCTGCCGGATCAGCTGGTAGAGCCGGTCCTCGGTCACGACGCCGTTGCCCTGTGCGTCCGTATCCGTGCCATGATTCTCTCCGGGGGCCTGTCCGTCGATGGTGACCTTGAAGTGGACCGGCTTGCCGTCCGCGCCCGGAGCCAGCACCATGTGCAGGTCGCGCGCATGGAAGCGATAGACGATCTTTCCGCTCGCGGTACGAAGCACCGCGGCCTGGCCCTGGTCGGCCCACTGGCCAATCAGGCCCCAGTCATTGCGATCCAGCGACTTCGGTTCCGCGTAGAGGCGATCGACGTTGTGCTTGAGGCCGCCCGGTGAGACGAAGTTCTCCGCGCGCTCGTAGCCAAGATAGGTCTCCGGCGAGCGGACATCGCGCGTATCGGCCGCGGCCTGCGCGCCCTCGCCATGCACGCTGGCTATGCCGGTGGGCATCGATGTCGCGTGCGCTTCTTTCAGCAGCTCCTGAATCTGCTTCTCCGTCTCGTCATACTCGCCCTCGCCAAAGTGCTGGTAGCGCACGTGGCCCTTGGCGTCGATGAGGTAGTGCGCCGGCCAGTACTGGTTGCTGAAGGCGTTCCAGATGCGCATATCGCTGTCGATCGCGACCGGATAGGTGATATCGAACTTCTTGACCGCGCGCTCCACGTTCGGCGTCAGCTTCTCCACGTCGAACTCCGGCGTATGGACGCCGATCACGACGAGGCCGCTGTCCTTATACTTATCCGCCCACGCGCGCACGTAAGGCACGGCGCGGATGCAGTTGATGCAGGAGTAGTCCCAGAAGTCGATGAGGACGACCTTGCCCTTAAGATCCTTTGCTGTCAGCGGCTTCGAGTTCAGCCAGCCGGTGGCGCCGGAGAGGCCGGGAAGCGGCTGGGTGCCGATGATGTTCGGCCCATCCTGCGCGAAGGAGTGGGGCGGGCGGATAGCCACGCAGGCCAGCGCCAGCGCAAGGGCCGCTCCAGCCAGATACTTCAGGGTGAAATATTTCCGGGTTCTCGAATGGAATGCGATCGACATCTGGCTTTCAGCCCCTCCGTTGGGCAACACTGGAAGACACGAGGTACAGTCCGCATGGCAGACCAGCCACAGACAGTAGATCATTCCGAAGAGCAAAAGGTTACAGAGCTTCGTAACGCGCAGGACAAGGCGGTGCGCCTTTTTCATGAGGTGGAAGCCCGCGGCCTCATCCGCGCCGGCATCACCGAGAGCCGTCTCAACCAGGAAGTCTACGACCTGGCGAAGCAGATGTACGGCATATCGACCTACTGGCACAAGCGCATTGTGCGCGCCGGGGAAAATACGCTCGCTCCCTATGCGGAGAACCCGCCGGACCACACGCTCAACGAGGACGACATTCTCTTCCTCGACCTCGGCCCGGTCTTCGAACAATACGAGGCCGACTTCGGGCGCACCTATGTCATCGGATCGGACCCGCTCAAGCTGAAGCTGCGCGACGATGTTGGCAAGGCCTTCGCCGACGGCAAGCATTACTTTCAGGAGCATCCGGAGATACGCGCGGACGAACTCTTCGCCTACGCCGTATCGCTGGCGGAGAAGTACGGCTGGGAGTTTGGCGGTCCCATCGCCGGGCATCTCATCGGCCAGTTCCCGCACGAGCGCATCCAGGGCGACAAGATCTCCCTCTACATTCATCCCGAAAGCGATACGGTAATGAACGCGCTCGACGAAGAAGGCCGCCCCCGCCACTGGATTCTCGAAATCCACTTTGTAGATAAGGCACGGAAGATCGGCGGTTTCTTTGAGGAACTGCTGACGATAGGTTGAGGAGGATCACATCCTTCGGCTCGCCATCACAAAGAGTTTGTCATCCCGACCGAAGCGAAGCGCAGTGGAGGGACCTGCGGTTCGCTTGCATTCGCACGAAAAAGGGTGCCCCATCCAAGCTCCGCTTGGGTGGGAAGGCACAATCTCCGCGGGCCGATTCCCCGCAGCTCGCTTCGCGAGACGAGGAAGCTGTCTCGCTATGGTCGGGATGAACTCATGCTCTTACGCCCTGCTGCCTGCCGCCGCGCCCGAAGCCCAGGCCCACTGGAAATTGAACCCGCCGAGCTGGCCGGTGACATCGACCACCTCGCCGATGAAGTAGAGCCCTGGCACGCGCTTCGCCTCCATCGTCGAGGCCGAGAGTTCGGAGGTGTCCACGCCGCCTGCCGTGACCTCGGCCTTGGCATAGCCTTCGCTGCCGTCAGGAACCACGCGCCACGCGTGCAGCCCACGCTCCCACTCCTCGAGCGCAACATTGCTCCAGCCCGCTGGCGGTAATGCCTCCAGATATGCAGCTGTGAGCCGCGAGGAAAGCGATCCGTTAAGCGCAGCCTTTAGCGTGGCCGCATCGCGTTTCGTGCCTGCGATCAGGCTTTCCGTCACGCGTGCGCCCGGCGCGAGATCGAAGCGCACCGCCTCTCCCGGCTTCCAGTAGGACGAGGCCTGCAGCACCGCTGGACCGCTCAGACCACGATGCGTGAAGAGCAGCATCTCGCGAAACACCGGCGTCTTTTTTGCCTCGGCCGAGGCGAGGACATCCGCGGAAACGCCGGCTAGCGCGCCCCACCGTTCCAGGTCGCGCGGCGAAAAGACCAGCGGCACCAGCGCAGGCCGCGTCTCGACGATCTTCAATCCGAATTGCCGCGCAATCTCATAACCGAAGGCAGTCGCACCCATCTTCGGGATCGAGAGGCCTCCCGTCGCGATCACCAGCGACGAAGCCTGCCATGCGCCCCGGCTGGTCGCAAGCGTGAAGCCCTCGCCATTGCGCTCGACGCGATCGGTACTCGTGCCGCAGACCACGCGCACGTTCACCGCAGCGCATTCGGTGAGCAGCAGGTTCACGATCTCGGTCGCGGAGCGATCGCAGAAGAGCTGTCCCAGCTTCTTCTCATGCCATGCAATGCCGTGTTTATTTATCAGCGCAAGGAAATCCTGCGGCGTGTAGCGAGCCAGCGCGGACTTGGCAAAGTGCGGGTTCGCGGAGATATAGTTCTCCGCGCGCGCATAGATGTTGGTGAAGTTGCAACGTCCGCCGCCGGAGATGAGGATCTTTTTGCCGGCACGCTCGGCATGGTCGAGCACCACCACGCGCCGTCCGCGTTTGCCCGCTTCGATCGCGCACATGAGGCCGGCCGCGCCCGCCCCCAGCACGATCACATCGACATTCTGATTTTCGTTCGGGTTCAAGAGTTAAGGGTATCGCGTCTTCCGGCAGCAAGTGGGACGCGCGTTGCGCGTCTAGCGGTCAGGCATAGAAGCGGTCAGTGTGTTTCGGCTGCAAGCACCCATGTCCCCACTCAAGCCTTCGCGCCGTCATGCGCGCTGACGGCTGCCCTCACCGAATCTCAATCACCGCCAGCCCCTGCTGCGGCACGGTCACCGTCACCTGGCCGTCTGCAAGGGGATGCGTCTCCGGCTTGCCGATATCGCCGTCCTGCTTCAGCTGCGCTATCTGCGCGGGCGTTGGATTATCCGGGCTGCCCATGGCCTTCCATGCAGCCAGCGTGTCGCCATGTTGTGCGTCGAGATGCGAGATGGTCACCGTCGGCGTGTACTTCTTCACCTTCTTCCAGGGCACGTCGCTCAGCGAGAAGGTGAAGGTCTTGTCTGGAACGGACTGGCCCGGCTCGACGAGATTCCACGCCGCGATCACAATGGTGTCGTCGCCGCGCCGCGTCACCAGTACATCGTCCTGTGGTTCGGCGATGCGCTGATTGCCCAGCTTGTGCAGCAGCTTGAAGGCATTGAAGGCAGGCTTGGGGATGCCGTCCTCTGCCAGCAGTCCGTAGCCGCCGTAGAACGGCTTCTTCACCACGCCCTGCTCCTCGAAGACATCGGAGAAGGTCCAGTAGGACATCATCTGCACCTTGCCGTCGCACTGCCGGATGGTGTCCGCGAGCCATGGCCCCATGTAGATCGAGTCGGTGATCTCCGGCTGGTTCATGTACGTCGCGTTGAACTCGCTCCAGATCAGCGGCAGCTTCGGCTTGGCCGAGTGCTCAATCTGGTCATGCACCTTGTCCACGGCAGCGCACACCATCTGGTGCGGTGCGACCGGCCGGTCATCGCCGAAGACATCCTTCGAGACATCATTGCCGTACACGTGCGTCGAGACGAAGTCCAGCGGCACGTTGTTCTTCGTCGCGTGGTCGATCATGTCGCCTACCCACGCGGCCTGCGCTGTTGCCGGGCCACCCACGCGGATCTTCGGATTCACTGCCTTCAGCGCCTTCGCCGTGTGGTCATAGAGTTCGAAGTACGTTTGCTGCGCGGGCCGTCCGGTCCAGAAGTCAATATTCGGTTCGTTCCAGACTTCGAAATACCACGACGAGACTTCCTCGATGCCGTAGCGATCGACGAGGTGCTTCGCAAAGGCCGTCACCAGCGCGTCCCACTTGGCATAGTCCTTCGGCGGTGCGACGATCTGCTTGTACCAGAAGGCGTGATAGTCGAGGCGCGAGGCCAGCTTCTTCGGCATGAAGCTGATCTCGACATACGGCTTTATCCCGTTCTCGAGCAGTCCGTCATAGATCTGGTCGACGTACGACCAGTTGTAGACTGGATTGCCCTGCGCATCCTCGTCGTAGACGCCGTTCTCGTCCTGAAAAATGGCATGGAAGCGGACGTACTGGAAGTCCGTGACCGAGGCGACCTTGCGCAGGTCATCGCGATACTGCGCCCGCAGCGTGAGGTTGGCGCGGCCCGAGCCGAACATCTCGTCCCAGAAGTGTGGCAGCGGCGTGGTCTTGCCCCCGGCATCGATGGTGACCGTCTCCTGCGCAAAAGCACCGGGCGTAACGAGCGCGGCGGATGCGGTGAGAGCGAGAGACAGGGCGAGGGCAGTACGTCGAAGCATGCAGTCTTTCTCCAGGGCAGCGAGTGCTGCTCGTGAGATGTATCGTAGAGCGGGCGCGTTGCGCCCGAGTGGAGCAGTTAGCAGCCATGCGCAGAAACGGCCAGAAGAAAGCCTCGCTGATTCGAGGTTTCTACTGGCCGTTTCTTGACTGACCGTACTTGTGACTGGCTGCTGACAGGCGCGTAAGCGCCGCTCGCCTTCTACCCGTGAATCACCCGCGCCGGTCCCGGCTTGGCCGTCTGCACCTTGATGCGCTTAGCCAGGCCGACCGCGCCCAGGGCGCGGATGAGCCAGTAGTTCACGTCGATCTCATACCAGGCCATGCCGTGGCTGGTGGAAACCGGGTGCGCGTGGTGGTTGTTGTGCCAGCCTTCGCCGCCCGAGAGAATCGCTACCCACCACAGGTTGCGCGAATCGTCCTTCGTCTCGAAGCGGCGCGAGCCCCAGAGGTGCGTTGCCGAGTTCACCAGCCAGGTCACGTGCAGGCTCACGACAATGCGGACGAAGAATCCCCACAGAAACCACGACCAGCCGCCGAAGTAAAACAGAGCGGCGCCGAGTGCGATGCCGGGAAGAAAGTGCCAGCGGCTCAGCCAGACGTAGAAGCGGTCCTTGGCGAGATCCGGCGCGTAGCGGTTGAGCAGCGCCATGTCCTTGTTGCGGAGCGTGCCATAGAGGATCCAGCCCATGTGCGACCAGAAAATGCCGTCACGCGGCGAGTGCGGATCGCCCGGCTTGTCGGTGAGCTGGTGATGCAGCCGGTGCACGGCCACCCAGTAGATTGGACCGCCCTCGAAGGCCAGCGTCGAGCAGAAGGTCATCGCATATTCCAGCCAGCGCGGCACCACGAAGCCGCGGTGCGTCAGCAGCCGGTGATACGTGACCGCGATGCCGATGTTCTGCGAGAAGACCCACAGGATCGCCGTGACCAGCACAGCCTTCCAGCTGAAAAAGAACAGCGCCGCCAGCGCTCCGACGTGGAAGAACACCATCCAGAAGCCGAAGAGCAGGTTCATCCTCGGACTGCGGCGTTGCATCAGGACCTGTGAGTCGGCCTCGGGGTTGAGCGTTCCGGTTGCAAGCGTATTTTCTACCAGCGTTGTGGCCATATCCAGCGTGACTTCTCCATTCTTGAAACTACCGAATCCGGTGGCAAAACTACTGTAAGAGTTGAGTAATAGTTCGCCGGATCTTCTCTTCTGCCTTCATTTCAGGCACTTTTCGGACACTGTTCACATGCGGACACTCAGCCTCCATTTCCGGACATATCCAGGCCCTGCGAGCGTTCCCGAGGTGTTCTGCGCATGGAACCACGCGGCTTCGGGCAACGTAAAGAATGGCAGCCGGCGTGCATTCGGCTATTGTTCCCGCCGAAGGAGATATTTCATGGGCTCGCTCTTCCTCGATCTCAAGCTCGTCCTGCGCCAGCTGCGTAAGTCTGCCGGTTTTACCTTGCTCGCGGTGCTCATGCTGGCCTTCGGCATCGGTGCCACCACGGCTATTTTTTCCATCGTGAATGGAGTCCTGCTTCGCCCGCTGCCATTTCCTCAGCCGGATCGGCTGGTTGCCGTGGGCGATCATCTCGATGGCCTGAATTCCGACCGCTCCAGCTCCGTAACTGCGCCCGACATCGTCGCCTATGGACGCGATACGCACAGCTTTCAGAGTCTGGGCGGTTACAAGAACACCGCCTATGAGCTCTCGGGGAACGGCGAGCCGGCCCAGGTCAATGCAGCCCGCCTCGGAGGTGGGGTCTTCCCTGCGCTCGAGGTGCAGCCGCTGCTCGGCCGTGTCTTCACCGTCCAGGAGGATGAGCAGCACCAGCAGGTCGCCGTGCTCAGCTACGCCACCTGGGTCAATCGCTTCCATAGCGATCCTCATATTCTCGGCACCCATCTCCTGCTCGACCGCAAGCCGTATATCGTCATCGGCGTCATGCCGCGGGACTTCGAATTCCCGCTTGAGCCGGGCCACCTGAATCGCACCGAGCTGTGGGTCCCGTTAAGTCTGACTCCGACCGAGCTGACGGAAGAAGCATCGAGCTGGGGCTCGAGAATGGTGGGCCGTCTCAAGCCCGGCGTAACGATCGCGCAGGCGCAGTCGGACTCCGAACGGGTTGCGAAAGAGATCATGCGCAACTATCCGGCGTACATGGCGAGCCTGCATATCACCGCAGCGGTTGATCCGCTCGGAGCCGCCACGGTAGCCGATGCGAAGCCTCTGGTCCGCACCCTGTTTCTTGCTGTCGCCGTAGTGCTGCTCATCGCCTGCTTCAACCTCGCTGGACTGCTGCTGGTCCGCGCCATCCGCCGTCAGCGCGAGCTCGCCGTGCGCCTCGCCATCGGAGCCCCCGCCGCAGCGCTGGTCCGCCAGGCACTGCTCGAAAGTCTTGTTCTTAGCGTTGCGGGAGGCGTCCTTGGCATCAGCCTCGCCGGTGTCGGCCTGCATGCGGGCAAGAGCCTTCTGCCAGAAACCCTTCCGCGCATCAATGAAATCGCCTTGGACTGGCCGGTCGCTGCCTTCGCGCTTGGACTGGCCGTGCTCACCGGCCTGCTCTGCGGGCTGGCTCCTGCCTTCGCTTCGCTGCGCATCAAGGTGAACAGCACCCTCAAGGATGGCGGGCGCTCCGGTTCTGCCGGTGGCGGCCACGCCCGGCTGCGCTCCGCGCTGGTCGTTGCCGAGATCGCCATCGCTCTCGTTCTGCTGACTGCTTCGGGTCTTCTGCTGCGCAGCTTCGAAAAGATGCGCAGCGTGGATCTGGGCTTTACCCCGGACCACGTCACCTCGGCTGCATACTCGCTTCCCCGCCAGTACTACAGCACGCAGGCGGCGGTGGACAGCTTCAATAAGTCGCTTCTCGATCGCCTGCGCGCGCTGCCGGGCGTCACCTCTGTCGGATTCACCACGCTGATGCCCGAGTCCGGCAGTGACTCGAACCAGGCCTTTGTGGTCGAAGGCGGTGCGCCACAGCCGGGAGTGCACCTCAATCTGTCCACGCCCTCCGGAGTCAACGGAGACTTCTTCCGTGCCATGGGCATTTCACTGATCCGCGGCCGTGTTTTCACTGACGCCGACCGTGCAAACTCCCAGCTGGTGGTCATCGTGAATCGCAAGCTGGCCGAAAAGTTCTGGCCCGGCCAGGACCCCATCGGCAAGCACTATCGCATCGGCACGCAGGAGATGCAGACCCCCTGGCAGACCGTCGTGGGCGAGGCGGAGGACGTTCGGCAGCAGTCGCCAGACGCGGAAGCAACCCTGCAGGCCTACTATCCCGCCTCGCAGGAGCTCGCGGATGCCGGCTCGCTCGTCGCCCCCACGGAGATCATGAACGACGGCGGCTATCTCGTCGTCCGCTCCGTGCTGCCGCCGGAGCAGATGGAGAACGCCATCCGCTCGACGGTGCGTGGCATCGATCCGCTTCTGTCACTCTCACAGTTACAAACACTGACAGAAGCCGTCTCGGACAGCGAAGCGCCGCGCCGCTTCAATACCATCCTCATTTCGAGCTTCGCCTTCGCTGCCGTCGTGCTCGCGGTCCTCGGCATCTACGGCGTCATTGCCTTCTCGGTGGCCTCGCGCACGCAGGAGATCGCTATCCGCATGGCGCTCGGCTCGCGCCGCGGCGGCATCGTTGCGTTGATCCTGCGCTCGGGCGCGCAGCTGGCTGTTATCGGCTGCGTGATCGGGCTCGCCGGAGCCGCAGGCGCATCCACGCTGCTCCGCACGATGCTCTTCGGCGTGAGTCCGTTTGATCCCGCGGTGCTGGCGTTGGCTGCCGTCGGGGTCTTCGCACTGGCGCTGGCTGCCTCGGCGATTCCGGCGCGTCGCGCTGCGACCGTCGATCCGATTCAGGCGCTCAGAGGCGAGTAGCAAGTCGGCTGTCTGGAGCAAGAATGCCGTCAGCAGTTAGTCGCAAAGGCGGCTAGCGGGAACTGCTCCTGCTAGCCGTTCTTATGCCTATCTGCTCGACGCGCAAAGCGCGTCCCACGTATCTGGCTCAGCTCGAAACCACCCCCGGTGTCGTGATCTCGACCCGCGTCTCCGTTTTCGTCTCCGGCCGCACGGGGGCTCGTCCATCTTGCCGAAGATCATCTTGCCCGAGGCGGTCTGAAGCACCGATGTCACGGAGATGTCGACTGCTTTTCCGATCAGCTTCCGGGCATGATCGACGACGACCATGGTGCCATCATCGAGGTAGCCAACGCCCTGGTCATATTCCTTGCCTTCCTTCAGGATCACGACCCGCATCTTCTCGCCAGGCAGCACGACCGGCTTCAGCGCATTGGCGAGGTCGTTGATGTTCAACACCGCGACATTGTGCAGCCCCGCGACCTTATTCAGGTTGAAATCGTTGGTCACGATTTTGCCGTCCAGCTCCTTCGCCAGTTCGATAAGCTTAAGGTCGACCTCGCGCAGCTTCGGGTAGTCATTCTCGAGGATCTGGATGGTCAGCAGGGAATTGCCCTGCATGCGATGCAGCACATCGAGACCCCGGCGGCCGCGCTGCCGCTTCGAAGGGTCCTGCGAATCGGCCACCATTTGTAACTCACGCAGTACGAATTGCGGCACGGCCAGCAGCCCCTCGAGAAAGCCCGTCTCCGCCATATCCGCAATGCGGCCGTCGATGATGGCGCTGGTGTCGAGGATCTTGAGGTTGCGCTTTGCCGGGGAGCGCTCCGGGCCGAAGAGATCGCCCAGGGCCGCGAGGTTCAGCATGTCGCCTTTGCTCGTGCCCACCAGCAGGCCGACGTAGGCCATCAGCAACAAAACGAAGATCGACACCACGGACAGCGTGTTGCCCGCAGGCAGGCTCTCGCGCAGCACCAGCGAAATGAGGAAGGCGCCGAAGATGCCGAGGATGCTGCCCGTGACCGCGCCGATGAGCCGCCGCAGGCTCAGTGCCCGCACGCGCTGCTCAAAGACTACGACCAGTCCCGCCGCAGCGAAGCCCGCGAGGGCAGAAAGCCACGGATTCCATCCAAAAGGCCGGAGAAAAAAGCACGTGCCGCCCAGCACCAGAAGAAAACAAAGCCGAATCAGAATCAGGTCCATACCGAGCCCGAACCTCCCCCGCACAACCAAGCCAATGCAGTTCGGCAGTATACGCATGCGCTTCCAGAAGGGGCAAAAACTATCGGTCTTCGGGTTCCGACGGAATCTCCGGCACTCCCTTTCGATCACCTGGTGCGAAAAGTTGCTTGTCAGGGATAAATCTGAACGCGTTCAAATATTTCTTGACATAGCCCAAAGTTGAGGTACTCTCTGTTTGAACGTGTTCAAAAAATGCCCAAGGAGACCGCCATGGCTGTCGCTCTCTGCTACCTCAGCTATCTGACTATCAGCATCGTGCTCACGATGTGGGTTGCCCGCACGCTTTTCCGCAGTGGCCGCATCTTCCTGCTCGATGCTTTTCATGGCAACGAGCCGCTCGCAGACTCGGTAAATCACCTGCTCGTTGTCGGCTTCTATCTCATTAATGTTGGCTACATCGCTCTCGCACTCAAGACGACGAACCCCCTCGCTACAGTGCGCGAGATCATCGAGCTCGAGAGTACAAAGCTGGGCCTTGTGCTCATCATTCTGGGCGTGATGCATGCCTTCAACATCCTCGTCCTTACTCGACTGCGTAGCCGTACCGCCGCGCCGAGTCTTGCGTGAATGCCATGAGTCCCAGGAGCAATTCCGCAGCCGGAACAAAGAAGTCTGCCGAAACCCGTGCCCGCATCCTCGAGGCCGCGCTCCGCGTCTTTCGCGAGCGCGGCTTTGAGGCGGCCACCATGCGCGAGGTCTCTGCCGAGGCGGGAGTGGCGCTCGGCGGCGCCTATTACTACTTTCCCTCGAAGGAAGCCATCGTCATGGCCTTCTATGAGCAGGCACAGGCCGAGATGCGGCCCGTGCTGGAAGCTGTGCTCACCGAAGGTCGCACACTCGAGGCGCGGCTGCGTGGCCTCATCGAGGAGAAGTTCACCTGTTTCGGGCCGAACCGCAAGCTGCTCGGCGCGCTCTCCGGACACACCGATCCGTCGCACTCGCTCTCGCCCTTCAGCAGCGAGACGGCTGACATCCGCAATGCCGACATCGCCTTTTTCGAGCGCGCTGTCACCGATTCGAAGGTGAAGCTGCCAGCAAACATCCTGCCCTACTTGCCGCGCCTGCTGTGGATGTACCAGATGGGCCTGATTCTCTTCTGGGTCTACGATCGTTCGCCGGCACAACGCCGCACCAGGGCGCTCTTCGACGGGACCCTGCGTATGCTGCTGCTCACGCTGAAGATCGCCGGGCTGCCGCTGCTCAAGCCGATGCACAAGATCGCCGGCGATGTGCTGCATGCCGTCTTTGAAGAGAAGTAAGAGATGACGCCGTTGCGCATCGTGATCGCAGGCGGAAGTGGTCAGGTGGGCCAGATGCTTGCGCGATATTTCCACGCGCAGGGCCACAAGGTAACGGTCTTGAGCCGCCGCCCGGCATCTACCCTATGGCGCGTCGTCCTGTGGGATGAATCGCCGAACAGTGCGTGGGTCAGGGAACTGGAAGGCTGCGACGTCCTGATCAATCTTGCAGGGCGCAGTGTGAATTGCCGGTACACGGAAGAAAATCGGCGCGCAATCTACGATTCAAGAATCAACACTACCCGGCTTTTGAATGAAGTCGTTTCACATCTCGTGAACCCGCCGAAAGTCTGGCTCAACGCGAGCACCGCGACGATCTATCGGCATGCACTCGACCGTGATATGAACGAAATAACAGGCGAACTGGGAGGCGGAGAATCGGGCGCGCCGGACAATTGGAACTTTTCCATCAAGGTCGCTAAGGATTGGGAGACCGTATTCTTCGCCACCATTACGCCGCAGACGAGGAAAGTCGCCATGCGAAGCGCAATCACGCTTAGCCCTGACCGCGGAAGTGTTTTCGAGGTATTGCTCAAGCTTGTGCGCTGTGGACTCGGTGGTGCGATAGGCTCAGGGAATCAGTATGTTTCATGGGTTCATGAGGCCGACTTCATTCGTGCCGTCGAATGGCTGATCGATCATGAAGATGTTGAGGGACCGGTGAATCTGACGGCACCGAATCCTGTGCCCAATCGCGCGTTCATGCGCGCTTTTCGAGATTCATGGGGAGCACGTGTCGGCCTGCCCGCAGCTGGCTGGATGATCGAGGTCGGCTGCTTTCTGATGCGTACGGAATCGGAGCTTGTACTCAAGAGTCGCCGCGTCGTGCCTGGGCGGTTATTGGATGCAGGCTTCCAGTTCGAATTTCCGGAATGGCCCGCGGCGGTGCGGGAATTGGTGAAGCGGTGGAGAACCTCACACTGAAGACCGCTGGTAAGGTTGCTGTATGCTGCCTTCGAAGAGAAGCGATACTGAGTCAATCGTAGGCATGCAAAGACGGCGCCCATGAGGGCGCCGTCTTTGTTTGCTTCGCAATGAGCCTTAGTACTTCGGCACGCTCGGATCGACGTCGTTCGACCAGGCGGTGATGCCGCCGCTCAGGTTGGTGATGTGCTTGAAGCCGTTGGCGGAGAGCAGCTCGCAGGCCTTCTGGCTGCGGCCGCCCATCTTGCAGTGCACCACGATCTCAGCTTCCCGGGTCAGCTCATCCATGCGCGCGCCCAGCTCGCCGAGCGGGATCAGGTGTCCGCCGAAGTTCGCGATCTGGTACTCGAACGGCTCGCGCACGTCGAGCACAAAGACCTCTTCCTTCGCGTCGAGCTTCTGCTTCAGTTCCGTTGCTGAAATCTGGGGGATGCCATTCTGTGTCGGACGTTCGTTCACTATTTCCACCTTTGCTTCGGGCACAATGCCGCAGAACTGCTGATAGTCGATCAGCTCGGTTACAGTTGGGTTCTTGCCGCAGACCGGGCAGTCCGGATTCTTCCGCAGTTTAAGCGTACGGAAGTTCATCGAAAGCGAGTCTACCAGCAGCAGGCGGCCGATCAGCGGATCGCCCTTGCCGAGGATCAGCTTGATGACCTCGGTCGCCTGAATCACGCCGACCAGTCCCGGAAGGATGCCGAGCACGCCGCCCTCGGCGCACGAAGGCACCAGCCCCGGCGGAGGCGGCTCAGGATACAGGCAGCGATAGCACGGGCCTTCTTCCGTCGCGAAGACGCTGGCCTGGCCCTCGAAGCGGAAGATCGAGCCGTAGGCGTTCGGCTTGCCCGTGAGTACGCAGGCATCGTTCACCAGGTAGCGCGTGGGGAAGTTGTCCGTGCCGTCGGCGACGATGTCGTAGTCCTTGATGATGTCGAGCGCATTCGCGCTGGTGAGCATCGTCTCGTGCTTCACGATCTTCACATTCGGATTCAGCGCGGTGAGCTTCTCCGCCGCCGACTCGATCTTGGGACGGCCTACGTCCTTGGTCGAGTGGATGATCTGCCGCTGCAGGTTGCTCTCATCCACCACGTCGAAGTCGACGAGGCCGATGGTGCCCACGCCCGCCGCTGCGAGATAGTAGGTGAGCGGAGCGCCCAGGCCGCCTGTGCCCACGCACAGCACCTTCGCCGCCTTGAGCTTCTGCTGGCCTTCCATGCCCACTTCGGGCAGGATCAGGTGCCGCGAATAGCGCGCAATCTCGCTGTTGTCCAGCGTGGGCAGCGCCGCGGGTGTTTCGAATGCCGTTGCCATGTCTTCGATCCTTTCCAGCGACTGGAATTTGTGCCGGTCGCTGTCACAAATGTCTTTCTCGATCTAAAAGCCGACCAACGGAAGGCGGCAAAAAAACTTAGTAAAGCCTAGAAGCGCAAAGCGCGGACGCCTGGACGGCCAGTCCCTCCCGCAATGGACGGGATGATCGAGAGCGAGTCCTGCTCGGTCACCTTCGTCGCTTCCTTCTCCGGCAGGTAGCGGATATCTTCGTCGTTCAGGTAGACATTCACGAACGACCGCAGCTTGCCTTCATCGGAGTAGAGGTGCTTCTTCAGGTCAGGATGCTGGGAGGTGAGCGCGTCGAGGGCCTCGCCCACGGTCGTCGCGGTTACGGTCACCGTGTCCTGCTTATCGGAATACACACGCAGCGGGGTGGGGATATGAATCTTCATGGATAGATCGTCCTTATCGAGTCGGTCAGGTCCGCCCTCACGAGAGCGGGAAGGCGGAGAAAAGCTTTGGCAGGCAACAAGCCTGATGTCGAGGTGCGTCAGGCTTCATGCCTGCGGCGCACGATCAACATCGTTCCGTAGCCGGCTCCTTCGCCGCCGTCTCGGCTGCGTGGTTGGAAGCCCCATCGTTCGATACGACGACCGCCTCGCACACAAATGCCTTGTCCTCTTCGCTCGATCCGGTCAGCAGAAATGAATTCGTCTGCTGCGCCGCGCCCTGCGCCACGGCTGTAATCACATACGAGCAGCCGAGCCAGTGTGCCTCTTCAAAATCCGTCTTCGACCACTGTGCCGGGTGATCCGGATGCGAGTGATAGAAGCCCACGATGTCCAGCCCACGCTCGCGTGCCTGGCGCTGGATCTTCACCAGTTCCTGCGGAGCAATGTGGTAGCGGTTGTGCGCCGAATCCGTGCGGGTGTTGCCTGCGCGGATCGCGTCTGCCACGTCGTTGACGTCGTCCTTGGAGCGGCCGAGCAGCACGCCGCAACACTCATGGGGATAGGTCTCCTCGCCATGATGTCGAATTGCGTCATAGACCTGCTCGTTCAGCTTCAGCATGATTTACTCGCTCCAGAACCTTTCACTCAGATATTTGTCCGCCGAGTCGCACAGGATGGTGACGATCACGGCGCTGTTGCCCTTCGCGGCTTCTTCCTCGGCAATGCGCAGGCTTGTCGCTACCGCGGCTGCCGCAGAGACGCCGACCAGCAGGCCTTCGGTCCGGCCCAGCTTCTTGGCCATCACGTAGGCAGCCTCGGTCTCCATCTCAATGTTGCGGTCGGCCAGGGTGGTGTCGTAGATCGGTGGCACGATCGCCGTAGCCATGTGCTTCAGGCCTTCGAGGCCGTTGAAGGGCGAATCCGGCTGCATGGAGATGCACTGGATGGCCGGGTTCAGCTCCTTGAGGCGGCGCGTGGTGCCGACGAAGGTGCCGCTGGTGCCCAGCCCGGCGATGAAGTGCGTGACCTGCCCTTCGGTCTGCTTCCAGATTTCGTTCCCGGTCGTCCGGTAGTGCGCCTGCCAGTTGGCGTTGTTGCCGTACTGGTCGGCATAGAAGTATTTTTCGCCCTCGTTCGCGGCCAGCTCGCGCGCCTTGCGGATCGCTCCGTCCGAGCCGTCGCCCGGTTCCGTCCAGACAATCTCCGCGCCATAGGCCTGCAGGATGCGCTTGCGCTCCGGGGAGACATTCGAGGGCATGCAGAGGGTAACGCCGAAGCCCATCGCCGAGCCAAGCATGGCATAGGCGATGCCGGTATTGCCGCTGGTGGCGTCCAGAAGCCGTTTGCCGGGCGTCAGCAGTCCGCGCGCCTGCGCATCGGCCACAATCGACGCGGCCGGACGATCCTTCACCGATCCGCCGGGATTCGCCCACTCCGCTTTGCCCAGAATCTGAATGCCGGGCAGGTGAGCGGTAAGCCGCTCAAGCCGGATCAGCGGCGTGTTGCCGATCCTCTCCAGCAGCGGGGTCCCCAGATGGGGCGCGATTGTGTTGCCTGCCACACTCATGTTTTTCCTAAGTCCGTCCCTGGTCGTGTGACCGATCTCATTGCAGCCAGTACCGCCGCTGTGCGAGAGTGTTGGTGAACTCGGACGCCGGTAATCAGTGTATCGTCGGCGCCCCGGCATCACAAAACTGGTACCCCTGCGAGACCGAGACGATATGCCGAAGAAAGTTGCTCCCCGCTCTTACGACGAGATCCTGAACCAGTTCCGTAGTTCACAATTTGATGTGCAACCCGTTGCCGGCGTCGCAAACCAATTCCGGATTTCAAAGTACGACGCGGCCGCCGTCATCGCCCCCGGCCCCAGCGGCAAGGGCGCTGCACTGGTCACCAAGCCTGGACTCGTTTTCAATGGTGAGATCGCCCACGTGCTCGACCGCGGTTTCCAGAAGTTCTTTCGTACCAGCCACTTCGAGCTACCCGCTACGGCGGAGCGGCTGCGCACCGAGCACAAATTCTCCGAAGAATTCAGCGAGATCGCCGGCGAAACCAGCCTGTATAACGAATCCCTCGGCTCGGTCAGCGACGAGTATATGTACGATCGCGTGAAAGGCCGCGACCTCGACGGCCCGAAGAAGGTCGGTGCGCCGTGGGATTCCGCCGCGCACTGAGCCAAAGGCAGGCTGTCAAAGTACGTTGTCATGCCGACCGAAGCGTAGCGAAGTGGAGGAACCTGCGGCTTCGGTTTCTCCCAGCTTGCGAAATCTTGCGACAGCCTCGGCATCCCCTTTTCACCACAGAGAACACGGGAAGATTCGCGCCGGGGCCTGCGCTCCTGTCCTGAAGGCAAGGATCTCGCAGGCTTTCCGGATTTAACCTTTCTTCGTCCCGGAACGGCACAACGGCGTCTAATAGGGTGATCCGAGAGGTACACCTGCATGACCCGCCTCGCTGCCGTCTGTCTCGCCCTGATTTTTCCGCTTACGCTCGCCGCCGGAGTGACCCTTGACCCGATCCCCCTCGAGCGCGCCGTAGACACCTATGCGATCTACTCGCTGCTGCTGCCGGGCGAGCCATTCCGCAGCCTGCCTCCGGATCAGGTGAAGCAGTGGGCCATTGCCGATACGACGGTCGCGATCGACGATATGAACCCGGCCATCCCGCCCGATGGCGAGCTCAAGGCTCCGCCGGACAATCCCACCGGCTTCAACGAGGCTTTGCTCGACTTCCGGACGCGTCGCCATCAGCGCTTCCAGCTCGCCCGCCAGTTCCAGTTCGGCCATGACTACGTGCTCTTCAATCCCACCCAGGTTTCCGATTACCGCACGCTGCGCACGCATCCGGCCACAGGCTCCGATTTTCAGGACAAGTACGACGGCGTCCCGGGCATCACCTTCGTCAGCCAGGTCTTTTTCGACTCGAACCAGACCGCGGGGCTGGTGTACATCAGCAACTGGTGCACAAACCTGTGCGCCGCAGGTCAGTGGGTCTATGTCGAAAAGCAGAACGGCAACTGGGTGCGGCGCTCCGGAATCACTGCGAGGATGTCGTAAGCCGCACCGGTGAAAGGTATCTCTTCATATATTCCTGAAAAGAACCTGTCCTCTCGACCGTGGCGAGACGGGTTTTACCGTCTCGCGCGGCGGAGAGACCTGCGGTTCGTTTTTTACCCTTCTCAGGCCACATGCCGTTCCGCTGGGGATGCGGCGCTGTTACGCTGCATCCCCGGCAGCCAGGTTTCGAGATACTTCACCAATGCCGGGAACGAGTCTTCTCCCGCAGTGAATGCGGCGTAACCGTCCGGACGCACCAGCACCATTGCGGCATGTTTGCCGAAGACATCGGCAAAGGCTTCTGCCGCTCCCGGCTCCGGAACGACGTCGAAAGCCGCCAGCCTCGGTCTCCATGCAGCCAGCCGCTCCCGCACATTGCGATGGGCCGCTGCGGCGTCCTTCGGCTGAAGGAAGAGCAGTGTGAAGCGATCCGGATTGTCGTCCGTACTGAGCGCTTCAAAGAGCCTGGCCGCACGCGCCGGGCTTGTGCCGTCGGAGAGCTTTACAGGGAGATTCGGCACGCGATCGCCGGCCTTGAGATGTCCCGCTGCGGAGTCGGTCTTCGAGAGCGAGCTTTCGCGGTAGCCGAGTGAGAGCTGGCTCATGCGCTGTGTGCTGGTTTCCTGTGCAAAGGCCGTACCTACAATCCACGGAGCAACATGACGGAAGACCGAACGCACCGCGGCATTCTCGCTGCCGATTGCGTCCGTGAGCCCTTCGGTTCTTGAGAGCACATCGCGAATTACTGGCAGGCGGTCTTCTTCGTAGGTATCGAGCAGCCTGGCGTCGGCCTCGCCACGCATCACCATAGCCAGCTTCCAGCCAAGATTCACCATGTCCTGCAGGCCGGTGTTCATGCCCTGCGCGCCGGCTGGGCTGTGGATGTGCGCCGCATCGCCGCCGAGGAAGATCCTGCCTACGCGAAGCCGGTTCACCATGCGGCTGTTGATGCGGAACCAGCTGCTCCAACTCATGTCGCGGAGGCGCGCCGGGATATGCGATCGCTGATCGTAGATACGCTGCAGTTCATCGAGTGAAGGTGGCCGCTGCGCATTGGGCTCGCTCAGCGGATGGCTGGCAATCATGCGGAAGCGCGCGTTGCCCATCGGGAACAGCCCGAGGAAGCCATGCTGCGAGGAGAAGATGTGGAAGTCGGTGGAAGGCAGCTCGCCATCGAGGTAGAAGTCGCCGAGCGCATAATCCTCATCGCGGGTTTTTCCTGCGAAGGTGAGACCCAGCGTCTCGCGGCACACGCTGTGCGCGCCTTCGCTGTCGATGAGATAGGCGCAGTCGAACTCTTCGATCTCATCCTGGGCCTTCCGCAGAAACGCCCGCACACCCTCGTCGCGGGCAAGCTGCGCGATGCCCGCCAGCTCTACCTCCCGCTCGATCTGCACGCCGCGTGCTTCCAGCGCTCCGCGCAAAATCGCCTCCGTCTCGGCCTGCGAGATGAAGAGCAGGTAGCCATAGTCGCTGCCGTTATTCGCGAATTCGAGGCGGAAGATGCGCTCTCCTGCGCCGTAAATGCTGCCGGCGATGCCGCGATTGCCTTTTTCCAGCATCGGAGCGACCAATCCACGTTGCGCAAAGAGTTCGAGCGTCCGCGCCTGTACGCCTATCGCCCGCGAGGTGGTCGCGGGCTCTGCCGACCGTTCGATGAGCCGCACCGGGATGCCGAAGCGTGTCAGCTCGAGTGCGGCCATCATGCCTGTAGGCCCCGCGCCCACAATGAGGACTGTAGCTGGATTTGCGGGATTTCGATTTCCGGCCATTGCGTTCACTGTCTCTACGCTCATGCATGTACCTCTCGAGATGAAGATCAGGCTCGCGAACCGTTCAGCCCCTGCTGCGTTCGTCCATAAGAAGACGGATGCCACCGGCGCTTGCGCGGAGGCCCGGCCACCCAATTCTCCCGGCGAAATTCATCGATTCTCCTCCTCCTCTTCGCCCCGGCATGAGCTGTGCGATCGAGCCCGCTGCACCGATTGCGCCTGCAGGACTACACTTGTCTCCATGAGCACAGCCACTCTCGAAACCGTCGCCCTTACCCACGAACAGAAGCTGGACCGCCTGGCCGAAGTGGCCGTAAAGGTCGGCCTTGGCCTACAGCCCGGCCAGGAACTGGTGATGACCGCCACGCTCGATACCCTGCCGCTGGTGCGCCGCATCCAGGAACACGCCTACAAGGCCGGCGCCAAGTTCGTCAGCACGCTGCTCACCGACGAAGAGTCCACGCTGTTGCGCTATCAGTACGGTTCCGAGGAGAGCTTCGACTACGCGCCCTCGTGGCTCTACGACGGCATGGCTGCGGCGTTCAAGAGTGGTGCCGCGCGTCTCGCCGTTGCCGGCGGCAATCCCGCACTCCTCGCCGGGCAGGACCCGGAAAAGGTGAGCCGCGCCAATCGCGCTGTTTCGAAAGCGTATCGTCCCGCTCTTGAGTTCATCACCCGCCACGACATCAACTGGACCATCGTTGCCGCGGCTACTCCGGCATGGGCCACGAGTGTCTTCCCTGACCTGCCGGTGCAGGAAGGGCTCTTCCGCCTGTGGGATGCGATCTTCGCCGCTTCGCGCTGCGATCAGGCTGATCCCGTGGCTGCATGGAAGGCCCACGATGCGCGCCTGCATGAGCGTTCCGACTTCCTGAACAACAAGCGCTATGCGGCGCTGCACTTCCAAGGCCCGGGCACCGATCTTCGCGTCGGCCTCGCCGATGATCACATCTGGCATGGCGGAGGTACGACCGCGGGCAACGGCGTCTACGCCGTCGCCAACATGCCGACGGAAGAGGTCTTCACCACGCCGCACAAGGATCGCGTGGAAGGCACGGTGACCAGCACGAAGCCGCTTTCGCACCAGGGCACGATGATTGAGAACATCCAGGTGCGCTTCGAGGGCGGACGCATTGTCGAGGCGAAGGCTTCGAAGGGCGAGGAAGTGCTGCACAAGCTCATCGATACCGACGAAGGCGCACGCCGCCTCGGCGAAGTGGCGCTGGTGCCGCACAAGTCTCCCATCGCGCAGAGCGGCCTGCTCTTCAACAACACGCTCTTCGATGAGAACGCCGCCTGCCACATCGCTCTCGGCCAGGCCTACTCCACCTGCGTGAAGAATGGCGAGAAGCTTTCAAAGGAAGAGCTTGCAGCCCTCGGCGCGAATGACAGCCTGATCCACGTCGACTGGATGATCGGCTCGGCAGAGATCGCGGTCGATGGCATTACCGCGGAAGGCAAGTCCGAGCCGCTGATCCGCGACGGCGAGTGGGTATAACGCAAAAACGTCACCGTTACGGTGACGAATAAAGGAATGGAAAAGGCGAAAGGCGGAGAAGATCTCTTCTCCGCCTTTCGCCTTTGTGGTGCTGCAGAGTTAGAAAGTGTACTTCAGAGCCAGTTCCATCACGCGGTTCTGGCCGGAAGCCTTGTATTCTGCGTTGCCGTTGGTGGTGGTGTTTTCGTTTGCGCCGCCCAGGTCGCAGCCGCCGGCGCTGGTAGAGCTCTGGTTGCAGGTCATGTGCAGGTCCACATCGCTGCCCTCGCCAAGTTCCGGCAGGGGATGGTTGAGGAAGTTGAAGGCCTGCACGCGGAACTGAATCTGCTGGCCTTCGTGAACGGTGAAGCTCTTGTACAGTCCGAGATCGGAGACGAAGAATGAGGGGCCCTTGATATACGGAATGACCGAGGGGCCGTTCACGCCCATCGTGCTCGGGGTCTGGAAGCAGTTCACGTTGAAGTAGCGGCCGCCGCCTGCGCGGGGATCGCAGCTGAGGTACGGGGTGAGCACCTCGGCCGTGGTGCCCAGCAGGAAGGCGTTGCTGGCTGCCGCGCCGCCGGCGTTCGTTTCATAGGTGGAGTTGATGTTGCCGCCGGTGTTCGGCTGAATCGGCGTGCCGCTCTGGAACTGCGTGTCGCCGGAGAGCTGCCAGCCGCCGATCGCGGTGCGCGCCCAGCGGCTCTGCCCGCGCCACTGCGGCAGGTTCAGGACATAGGCCGCGTTGAACAGGTGCGTGCGGTCATAGGCCAGCGGTCCGTAGTTGGAACGCACGTTAAAGGGGTTCACCGTGGTGCCGTCGCCGTTGCCGTTGTCGGACTGTCCATCGCGGATACCCATCACCTTGCTGAAGGTGTAGTTCACGATGAACGTCGCCGGTCCGGTCTGCTTCTGCAGAGCCGCGACCATGCCGTTGTAGTTGGAGTAGCTGCCGTGCTGCACTTCGTTCAGCACGCCGTAGTTGTAGTACGGGCGGTAGCCGTTGTAGTAGCTCGAAGTCGGTGCGGCGCAGGCTCCGGCATTGCAGTTCTGCTGCCAGTAGTTCACGCCGGTCAGCGGATCGGTGCCGTAGAACGCGCCTACCGGGATGCGGTTGATGTTCGAGATGAAGTTTTCCGTCGAGCCGTTACCGGTGAACAGGGCATCGGCGGTGTGGTTGCCGATGTACTGGAGTTCAAACATCAGCCGGCCCGGAAGTTCCTGGTCGACCATCGCATCCCAGTTCATGGTGTAGGGCGTTTTGTTTTCGCCCATCTTGATGGCGTCGACGCCCGTGGAGCAGCTCGAAGCAAGCGCGCACCAGGAGCTGCCGGTGCCCGTGTTGCTGAACGAGGTCAGAGTGGCGAAGCCAATCTGGCCGGCCGACGGCGCCGCGTTGATGCTCTGCACATTGAGCGAGGGGTTCATCGCCGCGTCGATGTCGCCTTCGGAGAACTGCCAGCGATAGATACCGAAACCGCCGCGTACCACCGTCTTGCCATCGCCCTTCGTGTCGTAGGCAAAGCCGGCGCGCGCATCCGGATACACGGTCTTCGAAACGAAGCCCGACTGCGGGATCTTGCTGTCGATCTGGTGCCACTCCATGCCCGTCCAGGTGGGCGCGCCGGAGGTGTTGTCGTAGGTTGCCGGATCCCAGACCGCGAGGCCGGGGCTGTGCACCGGGTACCACTGACCGTCGTGGTCGAAGCGGATACCGTAGTCCAGGGTGAGCTTGCGGCCGAGGTGCCACTGGTCCTGCGCATAGAGAGCCCACTCGTGGTAGACCATCGTGTGCACCGGCGCCGAAGCATACTGCGTGAAGCCGTCATAGGCGCCGATCAGTACGTCGGCCAGGGGGTTGCCGGTGGTGTTCTCGCCGTAGTCGTCGAAGTCGAAGATGCCCTGCGGATATGCGCCCGAACCGCTGGTCTGCGTCTGCTTGTTGGCGTCCCAGAAGAAGCCGAACTTCAGAGCGTGCGTGCCCAGCAGCTTGGTCAGGTTGTCCTGGATGGATTCGACATACTTCTTGTTGCCGAAGGCATCGCCGAAAGCCTTGATCATCGGCGGTGCGTAGACGATCGGGAAGCTGCCGGTGTAGGAGCCGATGACCGAGCCCCAGCTGACGATGTTCGGAAGCTGGTCGAAGGCCTGCGTGCCCAGTGTGTTGTAGGGCGCGTAGGTGGTGTAGCCCGCGGTGGAGGCGGTCATCGCCGTCGGGTCGTTGAACTTCGGCGGGAAGGTGAAGTAGGTGTACGCCGCGTTGATCTGGTTCGTCATCGACGAGCTCAGGATCTTCGTGTAGGTGAAGGTGTAGAGGTTCGCCAGCGTCTCGGCCGTGATGCTCGAGGGCATCGGCACCGTGCCGCCCGGCTCCCACCACACGCCGAAGTTGTTGACGTCGCCTTCGTTCTGCTTCGTGTACACGAATGCGAACTTGTCGTTGGACGTCGGGTTATAGTCGCCGCGCAGGCGCAGCTCCCAACGGTTGACCGGAGGATGATCGAGGTATTCGAAGTTGTAGCCGTCGTGCGTCGCAGGATCGATGTTCGGCGGGTTGACCTTGTTCAGGTACGTCAGCAGCGCGCGTCCGTCCGAATCCCAGTAGGTGGAAGGGATCTGGCCGTTGGGGAAGAGTCCCTGCTTCGAGCCGCCCGAGGGGCAGAAGCCGGTCCAGCTCGGAGCGTCGGCGCAAGGCACCGAGGCCGTCGGCCACCAGGTGGTCGAAGAGGTCTGGTCGCCGGGAAGGGTTGCGGCGCTGAAGTCGCCATTAATCATGTTAGTCGTTGGCGTCACGCCCTGGTGCACCGTTGCGGCCGGGTCCTGAAGCATGTATTCGTAGCCCACGAAGAAGAAGAGCTTGTCGTGGTTCTTGTTGAAGCTGGTGCCGGGGATGATGACCGGACCGCCGAGCGTGAAGCCCGGATAGGTCTGGTGCGAGATGACGCGGTCCTGGCCCGGATCGACCTGCTTCACATACGGATCGTTGGCGTTCAGCTGCCAGTTGCGCAGGTAGTTGTAGACATCGCCATGGAAGCCGGCGCCGCCGCCCTTGCTGGTGACCTGGATGATCGTCGGACCACGCGGTGTATCCGCGCCGAAGGCTGCGTTCATGTAGGTGAACTCGGCCGTCTGGTCGCCGTTCACGTTGGCCAGCTGCGTGCCCATGTTGCCGATGTCGACGAGGTTCGCGCCATCGAGCGTCATCTGCATGCCGCCGTAAGGCTGCGTGCCGCTGGCGGCAAAGGCGCCGATGGGGCCGCTGTTGGTCGAGGTGGTCTGGCTGTTGAACTCACTCTGCCCGAGGCCGGTGTTCATAGCCATGCCCGGCATGAACTTCACCAGTTCGGCCGCGTCGCGGCCCTGGATCGGCATCGAGTTGATCATCTCGGTGTTGAGTGTCGTCGTGCTTGCGCCGGTATCGAGCGGAATTACGCCGGCCTGCGAGGCGACAACCGTAACGTCGGATTTGGCTGTCGCGACCGGCAGCGCAATCTGCGGAATGGTGTGGCTCTCACCGAAGTGCATGATGATGTCGGTCGCCTCGAAGTTCTCGAAGCCCGAAGCGGTGATCGTTACTGTGTAGGTGCCCGGCGGGATATCTGCGAAGTTAAAGAAGCCGGCACCGTTGCTGGTAATGTGCGTCTGGGTCTTGCTCTGCGTGTCGGTCAGTGTGACGCTGGCGTGCGGAATCACCGCACCCGAAGCATCCGCAACCGTGCCGCTGATGTTGCCGTTCGCCGCCTGCCCATGGAGTAAAGGTGTGCAAAGCGCGAGCAGCAGCGCAAGTGCTGCACAGCAGGCCCCGCGCCGAAGGATGGTGGAGAAGAAGCGCAGACATTCTTGCGGATGCTTGCGCTGGTTCACGATTTGAGTCATGTGGGAATGCCTCCAGAAAGGGTCAATCCGGCTTGTTGTGTTTTTCTGGCGCACGTTGGTACAACGCTCGCATGCCTGCCCTGCGGGAAAATCGCGGGAGCATTCTGCAAAAACGTTTTAGCTTCGTGCGTCAAAAATGGACATTTTTTTGCCGATCGAGATAAAACCATTTAGGCAAAGTCAATGTCAAGTGTCTTCGGACACAACATGAGGAAATCGGGGTGAGTCGGGCATTCCGACTCAGTCTTTTGGATGAGGTGTGGAGGGTTCATTCTCGGCTCGCGCTGGGAGCGTAAGCGCTGAAGAGTAAAACGGCCGGCTGCGGAGGATTTTCCGCGTCACCGGCCGTTGTCTCTGCTCTGGCTTGAAAGCGAGCGTTCTCTCGGGAGAGGCAGATCGCCTTTGCTGGTTACTGTGCGAGCGCTTTCTCGATCGCTCTCGTCACCAGCGCGTCATCCGCGGTGACCTCGGGAGAGAAGCGCGCCACGACTTCGCCTTTGCGGTTCAGCAGAAATTTTTCGAAGTTCCACAGGACCCCGGGTTCGGGGTTGGTCTTCAGTCCGTAGCCTTCGAGCTTGGTGCGGAATTCGCCCGGGGTTGGTGTCTGCGCCTTCGGCTCCGCTGCGATCAGGGCGCGGTAGAGCGGATGCGTCTCCGAACCGGTGACCGCGATCTTTTCGAAGAGAGGAAAGTCGACGTTATAGTTCAGCGAGCAGAAGTCCTTGATTTCCGCGTTGGTGCCCGGCTCCTGTCCGGCAAAGTCGTTCGCGGGAAAGCCCAGCACCACGAAGCCCTGTTCGCGATACTTCCGGTAGATCTTCTCGAGGCCCTCATATTGCGGCGTCAGGCCGCACTTGGAAGCCACATTCACGACCAGCGCCACCTGGCCTTTATAGCTGCCAAGCGTCGTCTCATCGCCGTCGATCCGGTTTACCGGGATGTCATATACCGTAGCGCTCATGGTTCAGGAACTCCTTCGGGGATGATTCACCAACCCCACAGGATAGACGTCTGCGCGCAGGCCGTCGATGCCTTGCTGCTGTCCCATGTCGATACATGCGGGGAAAAAGAAAAGGGCAGGGAATGGATCCCTGCCCTCGAGGTTTGTGTTGCCGACATCGGCGCGTCAAAGCGCGGAACACCATCGCCTGGACGGCCAGTCCTCAGGCCTGCCCGATCGTTACGTGCCCGTGCAGCGGTATGCCCGCCCGGCTGGTCACGCCGAAGTGCAGCTTGTCCTTCTGCGTGTCCACGTCGACCGTCACATGGTCGCCATGCAGGATCTCGCCATCGAGGATCTTGATTGCGAGCGGGTCCTGCACCAGCCGCTGGAGTGCCCGCTTGAGCGGACGTGCTCCGTAGGCCCGGTCGTAGCCGCTGGTGAACAGCAGGTGCCGTGCCTCGGGCGTCAGCGTGATCGTAATGTTCCGATCCTTTAGTAAACGCTCGAGGTCCTTGAGCCGCAGGTCGACGATGTGCGTCAGTTGCTCCTCGCCCAGCGGACGGAAGACCACGATATCGTCCACGCGATTCAGGAACTCCGGCCGGAAGCTTTGCTTGAGCACATGCATCACCTGCTCGCGCGCCGCTTCGTATGCTGCCTCGGTCGTCACCGCCTCCCCCTGCAACGCCTGCGCGCCCAGGTTTGAGGTCATGATGAGCACCGTGTTCTTGAAGTCCACCGTGCGTCCCTTCGAATCCGTCAGCCGGCCGTCGTCGAGCACCTGCAGCAGCACGTTGAAGACATCCGGATGCGCCTTTTCGATTTCATCGAAGAGCACAACGGAATAGGGACGCCGCCGCACGGCCTCGGTCAGTTGACCGCCTTCATCGAAGCCGACATAGCCCGGAGGCGCGCCAATCAAGCGTGCCACCGCATGCCGCTCCATGTATTCGGACATATCGATGCGCACCATCGCAGCTTCGTCGTCGAAGAGGAACTCGGCCAGTGCACGCGCCGTCTCCGTCTTGCCCACGCCCGTCGGGCCCAGGAAAATGAAGGAGCCAATCGGCTTCTTCGGATCGCTCAGGCCAGCACGCGAGCGGCGGATCGCATTGGCGACAGCCTTCAGCGCATCGTCCTGGCCAACCACCCGCTCGCGCAGGCGATTCTCCATGTCGATGAGCTTTTTCACTTCGCCCTCGAGCATCTTCGAGACCGGAATGCCGGTCCACTTGCTCACGATGCTCGCCACGTCCTCCTCGTCCACTTCTTCCTTCAGCATGCGCGGACCGGTGACGCCTTCCTGCTGCGCAGTCAAGCGTTTGAGCTCGGATTCCAGCTTCGGCAGTTCGCCGTACTGGATCTGCGCCGCGCGCTCCAGGTCGCCGCGCCGCGTCTGCTCTTCCATGTCGAAGCGCAGTGCATCCACCTGCTTCTTCACGTCGCTTAGCCGCGTGATCGCTTCACGCTCCTTCTGCCACGCTGCACGCAGACCGGTAGCCTTTTCCTGTAACTCGGCCAGTTCTCTCTCGACTTCCTTGAGGCGTTTCTTCGAGTTCTCGTCCTCTTCGCGCTTCAGCGCCGTGCGCTCGATCTCGAGCGACGTTGCCTGGCGTTCGATCTGGTCGATCTCCTCCGGCACCGAGCCGATCTGGATGGCCAGCGCCGCCGCTGCCTCGTCCACAAGGTCGATGGCCTTGTCCGGCAGGAATCTGTCGGAGATGTAGCGGTGCGAGAGCGTCGCCGCCGCCACGATCGCCGCATCCTTGATGCGGACCTTATGATGCGCCTCGTAGCGCTCCTTCAGTCCGCGCAGAATCGCAATCGTATCCTCGACATTCGGCTCGCCGACGAAAACGATCTGGAAGCGACGCTCCAGCGCCGCATCCTTTTCGATGTACTTGCGGTACTCGTTCAGCGTGGTTGCGCCGATGGCCCGCAGTTCGCCGCGCGCCAGCGCCGGCTTCAGCATGTTCGAGGCATCGATCGCGCCCTCGGCCGCGCCCGCGCCCACCAGCGTATGCAGCTCATCGATGAAGAGGATGATCTGCCCGTTTGAATCCTCGATCTCCTTGAGGATCGCCTTGAGGCGGTCTTCGAACTCACCGCGATACTTCGCGCCTGCGAGCATGGAGCCGAGGTCGAGCGAGATGACCTTCTTGTCACGCAGAATTTCCGGCACGTCACCCTGCACGATGCGCCGCGCGAGGCCTTCGACGATGGCGGTTTTGCCCACGCCGGGCTCGCCGATCAGTACAGGGTTGTTCTTCGTGCGCCGCGAAAGCACCTGCACTACGCGGCGAATCTCCTCGTCGCGCCCAATCACCGGATCGAGCTTGCCGCGCCGTGCCAGTTCCGTGAGGTCTTTGGCGTACTTCTTTAGCGCCTCGTACTTCGCCTCCGGATTCTGGTCGGTTACGCGCTGCGTGCCGCGCACCGTGGTCAGGCTCTTCAGGATCGCGTCATGCGTCGCCCCGAAGCTCGCCAGCAGCAGCTGTGCGCCGTCGTTCTTGGCATCGGCCAGCGACAGCAGCAGATGCTCGGTCGATACATAGTCGTCCTTGAAGTGCTCCGCTTCCTTGAATGCGCGATCGAATGTCTTGCTCAGCGCGCCGGACATGCCGGGCTGCGCCGATGCGCCGGAAACCTTCGGCAGCTGCGCCACCGCCTCCTGCGCCCGCGCGATCAGCTGCGAGGTGGGTACGCCCACCTTCTCGAGGAGAGGCACGATGATGCCTTCCTTGTCCTCGAGGAGTGAAGCCAACAGGTGCAGAGGCAGGATCTCGGGATTCCCGTTCTCCGTCGCCATCTGGCTCGCCGCCTGCACTGCTTCCTGCGACTTCACCGTAAATTTGTCCCAACGAATTGCCATATCTCTCTACCTGCCTGCCTTCTGAATTCGTTCCTGCCTGGCCTGCTACTTCATCTTTTGATTTCGATACAACTCGGAGGGTGCCAGTTTCTCGGATTCTTCGTCCGGTTCCGGCACCCTCCCGCAATGTTCCGTCCTGAGCCGCTCAGCCTGACTCGCTCCCGTAAGATTGGCGCGAAGCGCGGTTGCCTGGACGGCCATTCCTTAGTTCACCTTGATCTGCTTGGCCTTCGCCTCGGGGCGCTTGCCCAGCTCGATCGTCAGTACGCCCGCCTCATACCCGGCCTTTACGCTCTCCTGGTCGACCGTCGCCGGGACCGAGAAGCTGCGGGCAAAGCTGCCATAGCGGCGCTCGATGCGGCGGTAGTCCTGCTCCTTGATATCGGCAGAGAACTTGCGCTCGCCGCGCACCGTCAGGGTGTCATTTTCGAGCTGGATGTCGAAGTCTTCCTGCTTGAGCCCCGGCGCTTCGAGCTGAAGAACGATCTTCTGCTCATTCTCGAAGATGTCGACAGCTGGGACGAATGAGGCCGGCTTCTCCGCCGATGCGCCGTTCTGTTTCTGCGCGCCATTGCGCTCGGAGAAGAGCGAATTCAGGCGGTTCTGCAGAGCGATGACGTCGCGAAAAGAATCCCGATGAGTAATGACCATGTTGCACCTCCCAGTGCGTGTTCCTGAATGTCCGGGCGGGGAGTAAATCCCTGCCTGCACTTCATCTGATGGGAGCTATAGCATGAAAGATGCATAAAACATGAGTGATTTATTATCATATTCCGGATTGATTCTTGAATGACAGACAAGTGTCCCGTTTTGAATGCTTTACGGTGAAAATCGCTGCAACCGCCAAATCGCGCTATCCTGGCTCGTCTAAGCTAGCTAAGATAAGTTGGTCAGGATAAGACAGCAGCCAGAAAGGTGCACTCATGGCAAACGCAACGATCTTCGAAGCAAAGACACGGCTGTCCGAGCTGATCCGCCGGGCGCAGGCCGGGGAGACGGTCACCATCACCTCGGGCCGCGAAAAGAAGCCCGTGGTGCGACTGGTGCCGGTCGAGCACGCAGAGCCGGTGAAGAAGCCCCAGCGCCTGGGATTGCTCTACGACCCAAACTTTGTTCTTGGGGATGCTTTCTGGGAGCCGCTCTCGGATGTGGAGATGGGCATCGCGCACGACCCATTCGATGAGGTGATACGCGCTGGCCTGAAGGATTCAGAAAGCAACCGCGACTCCGAATGAGATTCCTGCTCGATACGCACACCCTGATCTGGGCCACGTCGAATCCGCATAAGCTCAGCCGCCGTGTGCGTGAAATCGTATCGGACGAGAGCGTCACCATCCTCGTTTCTGCGGTCTCTGCGTGGGAGATCGCCACGAAAGTACGCGTGGCCCGTCTCCCCGAGGCCGTGAAGTTGGAGGAGGATTTTCTGGGGCACGTGAGCCGCGCCGGCTACGAAATCCTACCCATCTCCGCCGCGGTCGCCCTACGTGCCGGACGGCTTTCGGGCGACCACGGCGATCCCTTCGATCGCATGCTTGCCGCGCAGGCGCTGGCTGAGGACATGCCCATCCTCAGCCTCGACGCCGGCCTCGACATATTTGGTGTCCGCCGCATCTGGCAATAGATTCCGCCATCGCAGCCATCGCATTTCCGTATCGCCGCCTGCCTGACCCCTTTGCCCTGATACCCTTAGAAGGTCATGATTAAAGGCATTACGGCGATACGGCCCGCCAGCTCTCCGGCCGTCTTTGAAACGCTCGTCAGCTTCTTCTCTATCCTTGGCTTCGAGTCCGGTAAGGGCTGGCAGGATGAGACCGGCCAAGGCCGCCCCTTCCTGGCTCCCGTCGGCAACTTAGAGTTTGTGCACGGCGAAGTGCCTCACGCCGCCGGTCCCGCCGACACCTATATTGAGGTCACCCAGCTCGACGAAGTTCGCGGCGTGATCGAGCGCTGGATCGCCCAGCACCTCAGCCCGTCCGAGGGCGAAAAGCGCATCTCGGAGACAGTCGAGACCACCTGGAAGTCCCGCGTTTTCACCGTCGAGCCGGTACCCGGCTTCCGCTATGCCTTTTGGGAACACACCGAGCCGCTGGCCGGTAAGCCGGTGGCGCTCGAGGGCGACCTGGTCGCGACCGACATGAAGTTCGCCATCATTCTTGCCCGCTGGAACGCGGTCATCACCGACCGCCTGCTGCAGGGCGCGCTCGACTGCCTCTACCGCTCGGGTGTCCGCAAGGACCAGGTCAACATCATCCGCGTGCCCGGCGCCTGGGAGATTCCCTCCGCCGCTCGCGCCGTGGCCGAGACCAAGCTGGTCGACGGCATCATCACCCTCGGCCTGCTGCTGCGCGGCGAGACCGCGCACTACGAGGCCATCTATAACGAGGTTTCGCGCGGCATCGGCCAGTCCCAGCAGGAGACGGGCATCCCCCACGCCTTCGGCGTGCTCACCTGCGAGACGCTCGAGCAGGCGCTCGACCGCGCCGGTCTGAAGGCTGGCAACAAGGGATTCGAGGCCGCGTCTGCCGCTATCGAGATGGTCTCGCTCCACCGCAAGATCGCCCAGCAGGCGGCGGAGAAGGTGGAAGCCAAGTGAGCGTAACCGGAAAGCGCCGTAAATCCCGTGAACTCGCCATGCAGATGCTCTTCCAGGCGGATGTAGGCAAGCAGAATCCCGATGAAGTCCGCCAGACCTTCTGGCAGGCCCGTGAAGGCGTCGACGACGACGTGCGCGACTTCACCGAGGACATCTTCCGCGTGGCCGTGAACCGCGACGAAGAGATCGACACCATCATCGAGAAGCACTCGCAGAACTGGAAGCTGACCCGCATGTCGGCCGTCGATCGCAACGTGCTGCGCACCGCGGTCGCCGAGATGATCGGCTTCACCGGCACCCCCGCGCCCATCGTCATCAACGAAGCGCTGGAGATCGCCCGCCGCTACTCGTCGCCCGAGTCGATCAACTTCCTCAACGGTGTCCTCGACGCGATCAATCGCGCGCTGCTGAACGCGCGCAGCTAAGAGCTGAGTACATTGAATGGAGGCATAATAATCTCTATGCCTCCTGCTCAAATCCGATCTATCCGTCGCCAGATCGTTGCAGTGAGGGCGTTGATAGGGATCTTTGTATTTGCACAGATCACAGGCTGGCTCCATGTGAAAGATGCGCCCAAAACGGCCATCCTCATAGGGTCGACCGTGAATTGTCTTTGGCTTGTGGCTCTGTTTAAACATGTCAGACGACTCAATGCAAAATTGAGAGCTATAGAAATCGATTCAAGCTCATCTAGTATGTAGCTGGAGTGGAAGTTTTCAGCGCATTAGCATCAACCCATGCGCCGCATACTGCTCCCCCTGCTTCTCTATCTTCCCTTCAGCTCACAAGCCCAGCAGTTCGACGGCGTGATGCGCCCAGCCTCCGCCGGATACTCCGAGGCGTGGCTACCCACCGTTGCAAAGTCATCCCATGCAGCGAACCTGATCGAGCTGAGGAACGGCGACATCCTCTGCTTCTGGTTCTCAGGCTCGGCGGAGGGTTCCTCCGATGTCGCCATCGTCGTCTCGCGTTTGAATCGCGGTAGTGAAACGTGGACCGCGCCGCTGGTCATCGATCACGAGCCCGGTTATAGCTACCAGAACCCCGTTCCCTTCGAGACCCCTTCGGGTGAGCTCTGGCTGCTGCACACCGCGCAGCCGCAGACGGTTGGGCAAGCCGATGCGAAGGTTCTGCTGGTGAAGTCGAAGGACCACGGCCACACATGGTCGAAGCCTGCAGTGCTATTCGCGAAGTCCGGAGCCTTCGACCGCAACCCGATCCTTATTCGTCCCGATGGCGCGTGGCTGCTGCCCATGTACTACACGCCGACCTCGGCCATCACCACCGGCGCTGAGAGCCACTACTCCGTCGTCGAGCTTTCAAGAAATGAGGGAAAGACGTGGACCGAGTGCCGCGTGCCGGAGTCGAACGGCCTCGTCCAGCCATCATTAGTCAAGCAAGGCAACGGATACGTAGCCTTCTTCCGCAGCCGCTTTGCCGACCATATCTATCGAGCGACTTCGCCCGATGGCTGCACTTGGACCGCGCCGAAGCCCACGCCGCTCGCGAACAACAACGCCTCGATTCAGGCGCTCACATTACAGGATGGCCACATCGCGATCGTCTTTGATGACGCGCATGTTGAGCCCATCACTGGAAAACCGGCTACCGGTCCGCGCGTGCCGCTCGACGTGGCCATCTCCTCCGATGGCGGTCTGACATGGTCGAACGAGCGTGTGATCGAAGCAGGCCGGCGTGCGACGGAAGATCCTGTGGCCTATGCTGCGCATGTGAAGCAAAGCAGCGAGTACGACGAATACTCATATCCATCGATCCTGCAGGCGAAGGATGGCATGCTCTATGCTGCCTTCACCTGGAGGCGCGAGACGATCAAGGTCGTCCGCTTCGCACCGGAGTGGGTAGAGGAATTGCAGCGAAAATAAGCCGAATCAAATAGAAAAAGACCGCTCCAAGGCGGTCTTTTTCTATCGTTTTGCGTGCAGTTACTGGCCGTCCTCTTTCGCCTCGGGCACGCTTGGCAGATCCTTGCCGTGTTCCGGATCGTAGTCGTGCTTCGTCATCCACTCCTTGAACTTCGTCGCCGGCTCGGTCACCAGGCTGCCGTTATGTTTCACGTAGACGAAATCCTTGATCATGACCTTCAGATGGCAGCTGTTGTAATTTCCCGGCTTGCCGAACACCGGTTGCAGGATGATCAACTCGTCGCCGGGCTTCTTCCATTTCGCAGGGAAGGTCTCGTAGCCGGAGGAGTTCATCAGCCGGTAGGTGCAATCGAACTGGAAGTCGAGTCCCTTTGGCTGTCCGTTTTCGAAAAGATCCGCGCGTCCTTCGCCCTTGGCCTCGTCCGTGGAGCGCATATGGTAAAACGTGGTTTCGTTCCGGGTGAAGATGTGGATGCGCAGCGGATAGTCGGAAGGATTGTGGCTGTCGGCGAGCAGTGTCGCAGGAGCGGTGGCCAGCAGCGCGGCGAGCAGGGGAAGAGAACGGCGAAGCATCGGAGTCTCCTGATGAGCGGATCTTGCTAAGACGAGCCGTGGGCGCTCTTCTCTTGAGCAGCCTATCATTTTGGCGGGATTTCGTTTGTAAAGAAAAACGGGCACGATGGCGTGAGCCATCGTGCCCGTAGAACTGCAAAGTACAGGTTAGAAAGTCAGCCGTCCAGCCACTTCAATGGTGCGGGCATTGGGCAGCACGGTGCTGAAGCGTGTTTTGGTGATGTCTCCTGCCGAGGTACCGGTGACCGAAGTGCCTGGATCGCCGAAGGAGGGATGGTTGAAAACGTTGAAGGCATCCGCGCGCAGCGTGAAGGCCGACTTGCGGTAGCCAAGGTTAAAGGTCTTGAAGAGTGAGAGGTCGGTGCGATCCAGGCCGGGGCCGGGGATGGTGAGGCGTCCCTGACCGAAAGGCTTGGTCCCCGCTTCGCTTAGCAGAATGACGTTGTCCGTCGCTCCAAAGCTGGCGAGCGATGTTACAGCAGTAGGTGCCTGGGCGAAGGCGCAGGGGTTGTACCAGTGCTGCAGGGTGCGGACCTGGTTCACACAGGTTTCGTTGTGCTGCGTCTTTGCATTCGGCGTGCCGCCGGTTCCGAAGGGGTCACCGACCTTGAACAGGCCGTTGAAGGCGATCGGCGTGCCGGTCTGCGCCTGGAAGATCGCGGCCAGCTTCCAGCCGCCGACGATCTGGTTCACTAAGCCGCCGTGGTTCAGCAGCAGCTGCCCCTGGCCGAAGGGCAGATCATAGGTGGGCGAGAAGGTGAAGCGGTTACGGACGTCGGTGGTGCTGGCGCCGTAGTTGAAGCGCAGACCGGTGAAGGCCGGGTTGCCGGAGGTCTGGCCGTCGCTGCCCTGGATCGGCTCAACGGCGTCATCCAGGCTGTGCGACCAGGTGTAGCCCGCGAGGAAGTAGAGACCGTGCGAGTACTTCTTTTCGATCTTGGCCTGGAGCGAGTTGTAAGCGCCCACGCCTTCGTTGACCACGCGGTCGATCGTGCCGAAGTCATAGAACGGCTGGTAGAGCTGTGAGTTGGCGCCCGAAGGAACATTGCCTGGGAACTGGTTCGCGCTGTAGCTCACGCGCAGACGGCGGGTGACGTTGCCCTGGTAGCTGATCGTGAACGAGCTGGTCGAGGTGATGGCCTGCTGCACGCTCGAGTTGTAGGACATGGTGTAGGTGCTCTTGGCCTTCACATCCTGCTGGTAGAGCGTCGGCAGGTTGACGTTGGCTGCGAGGCTGGCTTCTGAGCCCGGATCGGCGCCGAAGCCGGTCTCGAGCGTCTGGCCGTTGGTGGGGCAGACCACGCCGGTCGCAGCCGTGTTGTAGCACTGGTTCGGTTCGGGGTTGAAGCTGCTGCTCAGGAAGAACGGCGGGTTGTTGGCCAGGTTTAGGCCGAGACCGATGTTTTCCTGTCCGCCATAAAAGAAGCCGTAGCCGGCACGGATGACCATGCCTTCCTTCGGCTGGTAGGCCAGGCCGAAGCGGGGCGCGAACTCCCAGTGCTGCGGCTTCACCAGCGAGCGATCGGAGGTGTAGGCCACATTGATGTTGTCCTTGGCAAAGAGCGCCGAGATGGTTGCAGGGATGGCATAACCGCTCTGTGATTCGGGAATGTAGAAGGTGCCCGAACCCTGGTTCATGCCGGCGTAGTCACCCACGAAGTTGGCCTGCTCGTCGTGCAGTTCTTCGAAGGGCTGCGTGTACTCCCAGCGCAGGCCGAGGTTCAGCGTCAGGTTCTTCCTGACCTTCCAGTCGTCCTGGACAAAGGCGGCATCGTACCAGCGTAGGTCAGTGAAAGGAGTGTGACTGTTGATGCTCGAAGAGTTCATGTCGTCGAGCAGGAAGTCAGCCACGCCCGAACCGGTGATGGCACCGGTCAGGTCGCCCGGGTCTTCCGTATACGTGCCGGAGAAGCTCTGTGAGCCGGTAGGATTCGGCGTCTGCAGGCCGTAGAAGCGGATGTGCTGCAGGTTCACGCCCACCTTCAAGGTGTGCTGGCCAATCACCTTCGAGACATTGTCGATGAACTCGATCACGTCTTGCTTTTCATCCGAGGGCATGTAGCTGGGTACGCCGATGCTGTTGATATAGCCGCCGAAGCTGATATCCGGAAAGCCGCCGAGGTCGGGAGCATAGGGAATGCCGCCCAGCCCGTAGGCAGCCGCGACGTTCGTCTGGCTGTTGTCCTGCAGGTAGGAGGCGTGCAGGTAGTTGTAGCCAACGCGGAACTCGTTGGAGAAGGTCGGCGAGAAGAAGTGCGTCTCACTGAAGACGCCGCTCTTGGCGTAGTTCGAGACCTGTCCGTCTGACCCATAGCTGCCGCCGTCAAGAACGGGGAAAGGCGGAGTGTAGTTCTGAGGATTGTTCGAGTAGCTGTAGCGGCCAAAGGCCTGGTCCTTCGAAGTCGGATTCCAGTCCATCTTCACGTCGTACTGCGTGGTGTCGTTCGTCGCCGCAGTTGCCGGGATGGTGTAGTTGTCGAAGACCTGGTGCGCGGTGCCTGCGTTCGGTTCGGGGAAAAGCTTGAGGATGTTCTGCGCAATCGCATTGATGGAGCCGGGGCAGATGACGTTCTGTCCTGTAACCGTGCCCGCATAGTAGCCCGAAGTCGTGGAGCAGGCCAGGTAGCGAGAAGGGTCTTTTGCGACCTCAGAGGCGCCTACACTCGGCGTCACGTTGCCGCCCGTTTTGTAAAGCGTGATGGGACTGGTGGTCGCAGCCAGGACATTATTCGCGTCCAGCATTTCCGAGAAGTCGCCGGTCTTCATCAGGTCGGTCGGGACTGTCTGCTTGGGCTGCTCTGGTACGAAGCTCGAAATGCGTGTGCCCTGTCCATCGGCAAAGATGAACAGCTTGTCTTTGATGATCGGGCCGCCCAGCGTCGCACCGAAAACATTCGAGTGGTACGCGGTCGAACCTGAGGTGTTGAAGTAATCGTTTGCCGTCATGCGGTCGCTGCGGAAATACTCCCACAGGCTGCCGTGAACCTGGTTCGTGCCCGACTTGATGCTGGCGTTCACCGCCGCACCGGTCGAGTGGCCGAGTTCAGCACTATAGTCGCTCGACTGCACCTTGAACTCCTCGAGCGCATCCGGCGGAGGCGCCACGGCGTAGGTCGCGCCGTTCAGGAAGTCCTGCATGTTCGAGTTGTTGTCCACGCCGTCGAGGATGAAGTTGTTCTGCGCCACGCGGCTGCCGTTCGAGGAGAAGGCGCCCGAACCGGCGGTCTGCGTATTGCCCTGGTTGGGAGCGTTCACGCCCGTCGTGATCTGCGCCAGGAACAGGTAGTTGCGGCCCTGCAGCGGGCTGTCTTCAATCTGCTGCGTGGTGAAGGTCTGGCCGGTCGCTGCATCCTGCGTCTGGAGCTCGGTCGTTGCTTTGACTTCCACGACCTGCGAGACTGCGCCCGGATTGAGCTTCATGTTCACACCGACGAAACCGCTTACATCGACTCGAATGCCGCCCCGCTCCGAGGTCTCGAAACCATCCGCGGAAACCTTCAGCGAGTAATTGCCCACCTTCACCGGAGTGAAGTTGTACTGTCCGGAGCCATTCGACTTCTGCGTCAGGCTCAGCCCGTTGTCGGTGTTGGTCAGCGTGATGGTTGCACCCGGAATCACCGCCCCGGTCTGGTCGGTGATCGTACCCGACACGCCGCCCTGGTCGACCTGGGCGAAGAGTGGGGACACTGTGCAGGCCAGTCCGAGTGTTGCCGCTGCCAGCAGCCGGGCTGCGGGCAATGTAGCGAGCGGCTTCACCAAACCAGTGGCCAGCCCGGTCTGTAAAGCGATTTTGCGTAAACGTTTCATGGGTTTGTTCTCGTCTTTTACCCGCACCACGGGCTTATGAACTTATCTGGTTGTCTATACCGGTAAAGAGCTGCCGGCGAAGCGCTTGGGGTGAATAGGGACGAGATTACATAAAAACATGATCAAATTGCTACGAAAATTTCATAGATGAGACAGATATTTGATTGATTTACAGGCCGCTCCATAAAACTGCTTTATGCCAAAGTGCCAGATGACTCTGCAAAATCACCCCGGGAAGCGGCGATATACGCAAGGGCCATGACCTGAAGTCCGCGGAGATGTACCTTTTCCGAGCCACTGCTTACGCCTCTGGTGCCCCTGCCGGTCTTCCTCACTGTCTCTTGATATGCTCAAGCTGGGCCAAGGCCCCGCTACTCCTCCATGAAACGATCGCTTCCGCTCGCCGCCGCCACCGCGCTTTTCCTCACTCTCGCTGCCTGCTCCCGTGATAACCAGAGCGCGTCTCCGACGCCGGTTCCCACGCCGCAGGAAAAGAAGGCCGCGCAGCTGCAGGAGGACAACGACCGCCAGCAGCTGGACCAGATTCCGCCGCCCTCGAAGAGCCGTTACATGGCGATTCACACCCGTGAGAGCTGGTCGAATCCCTTTCTGGTGGTTGGCAAGAAGACAGTCGTGATGCGGATGATGAACCCCGAGAGCCCGCAGTCGGGCGCGTTGCCGGGAACCATGCTGCATCCGGCCGGAGCTCGCCGGCGCGAGCTCACGCTGCGTCTCTCTGAGCTGAACGAGGCGCTCGCCGCGCTGCCGGAAGACGCATGGCCTTACGGCCGCGTGATTGCGCTGGAAGAAGACCCGACCGCGCCGCGCGCTGACCGGATCCAGGTACGCCGCAATGTCGAGACGACGATCCAGGTCCTCAACGATCTTGGAGTTGTCGTGTACGAGTGGCCGAGCAGCGGCGCTCTGCGATAAAAACAGCCCGCCCTATATCCGCATTCGGAACTCTCGTTCCGTTGTGAAATCCGTGCGTGCGATGCGCTCGTTATATTTTTTTGCGCCCGCCCACGCTCCGTCTCGCTGCGTCATAGTCGAGTTCCGGGGCGCGTTCACTCGATGGATCACGCAGGCGATCGATGCATTCCGAGTCCGCACGGAGGCGCGTCAGTCCCATGCATCTCAGAAAGTGTCTTCTGTCTCTGCTGCTGTGTTTTGCGGCATTCCTGACATCGGCATCGGTCTCATTTGCGGAGCGGCCGTCCGCGTCCTCGAGCGGAACGGAAGATGCGAGCGAGCCCGGATGGACGGCGACGACGCAGCGCTTATTCGTGCCGCCCTCGCCCCAGGAAAAGCCGTTCTCGCGGATGGCCTTCAGCGCGAGTGTCTCGCCGTTGGGCATCGGCCTGACGACCGCGACCAATGTGAAGCCGTACATGAACCTGCGCTTTACAGGGAATGTCTTTGGGTACACGGAGAACAACATCTCCACGAACGGCTTCAAGTTGAATGCCTCGATGAACCTCGCATCGACCGGGATCGCGCTCGACCTGTATCCGTTTCCGCGGCGCGGGTTGCGTATCAGTCCCGGGCTGCTGATCTACAACGGCAACCAGGTGACAGCCAGTGCCAACGTGGCCGCCGGCTCAGCCCTGACACTGAACAGCCAGACCTATTATTCGGCGAACACGAACGCTGCCATCGGCGAAACTCCGCTCTCGGGTTCCGCCGCGCTGAAGCTGAACAGCAATAAGGTCGCTTACACGATGACGCTGGGCTGGGGCAATCACGTGCATCCCAAGCGGCATCTCTCTTTCCCCTTCGAGATCGGCGCAGCGTTTATCGGCTCACCCGCGGTCAGGATGAACCTGAACGGCTGGGCCTGCGCGGACGCCGCCCTGCAATACTGCGCCAGTGTTACCGGAAGCAACCCCTTCGCTACGCAGTTCCAGTCCGCGCTCAAGGCGCAGCAGGCCAGGTGGGACAGCGATCTGAATCCGTTGCAGTTCTATCCGGTTCTTTCGGTAGGCGTGGCATATAGCTTCGGCATCCGCAAATAGGAGGGACTTCAAACTGCAGCACTCCCGCTTGCTCTGGCAAGAGACGGTCCTCTGTGGCAGCCTCATCCCGCGCCGAATATTCCGCACTCCATAAAGACTGGGTTTTTCCCTTGCTTCTTTCGCGTGGGAGAAGGAAAGATGGACAAGCTCGAGCCGTATTCGAGCCTCTTTCCGAGGTGTCCTCATGCGTCTGTTCTGTCTTGCCTGCCTGATGACTGGAGCACTTCTTTGCACAGCGCAGGAACCTGCGGTTCCGTCTTTGACTAGCGAGCAGCAATCTCTTTTCGACGCTGCAAAGAAGGATTTCGGCGAACATCACCCCGAGCTTGCGCTGGAGAAGATGAAGCAGCTTCACGCGATGGTTCCTGACAACCCGACGATCACGGACGCCACGGCCGAAACAGCTGTAGTCGTGGGTGACGATGCCGATGCCATCACGCTGCTGAAGCCGTGGACGGCTACGCATACGGACGACTGGTTCGCCCTGGAGTGGCTGGCGCGCGCTTATGCCGAAACCGGCAATGTGGCCGAGCGAGACAAGACGATTGCTGCTGTCATCAAAGCTCACGAGACCACTGCGAACGCGCAGTTCCAGCGGGCGGACCGGTTTCTCGTGGAGCGCGTGAAGTTAGCGAGTGGCTCTCTGGACATCTACTATGCGATCGTCCCCTTCAGTCCATACCACATCTACATGCTGGGGCGGCAGGTAGACGCGAACAACGCTCTGATTCGGCAGATCACGCTCGAGAGCAACGATTTCGACCAGCCTGGCTTTGCGAAAGAACATCCCGACATGGCGGCAAAGGGAATGCGGCGCTTTTCGATGGATACCTACAGCGCCAGTAAACCCAACCCCGATGGCACGACGACACAGACGCAGGCATTGATTGGATTCATAGACGGACAGCCGAGCTACGACGACACGAAAGCCCGCATGCTAAGCGTGGCCAAGGGTGACGCTCCTCCCGCGGCCACGCGCACGGGAATCCCCGTATAGAAATAAAACCATAGAGCAGGCTCGAAAACCGCGTTGTGCTTTACGCCGGATAATCTCCTTCGTCTTAACCCAAATGGAAAGCGGCGGAGTTGGTAAGGGAGGGCCAAAGGGCACAGCGCATCACTCGATCGTGATGCCTGGCCGTGACATACCCTCACGTCGTCTGTAATCTGACGACGCATGGCTTCACCGTTTCCCATCCTCGGCTCTGCTCCTCATCCGCACGAATCCTTTTCCGCAGCGCGTGAGCTGGAAGCTCGTCTGCGCCGCACGGTGCGCGGAGAAGTCCGCTTCGACTCCGGCTCGCGTGCGCTCTACGCTACGGATGGCTCGAACTATCGCCAGCCGCCCATCGGCGTCGTCATTCCGCGCGATGCGGCCGACGTCGAAGCGACGGTTGCTGCCTGCCGCGAGTTCGGCGCGCCGATCCTCTCGCGTGGCGCGGGCACCTCGCTTGCCGGCCAGTGCTGCAATGTCGCCGTGGTGCTCGACTTTTCGAAGTACATGCGCAACATCGTCTCGCTCGACGCGGCCACGCGCTCTGCCGTGGTCGAACCGGGCATCGTGCTCGACCGCGTGCGCGAGGCAGCCGAGCTGCATCAACTCACGTTCGCGCCTGACCCGGCAACACACTCGCGTTGCACCCTCGGCGGCATGATCGGCAACAACTCCTGCGGCACGCATGCGCTGATGGGCGGCAAGACGGTCGACAATATCCACTCGCTCGATGTGCTGCTCTACGACGGCACGCGCATGACCGTCGGCCCGACGAGTGATGAAGAGTTCCAGCGCATTCTTGCCGAAGGCGGACGCCCGGCCGAGATCTATCGCGGCCTCGATCGCATTCGTCAGCAGTACGCGCAGCTTGTGCGCGATCGCTTTCCCGATATTCCGCGCCGCGTCTCCGGCTACAACCTCGACGAGCTGCTGCCCGATCGCGGCTTCCACGTAGCACGCGCGCTGGTCGGCAGCGAGGGCACCTGCGTTACGGTGCTCAACGCCACGCTCGATCTGAAGCCCAGCCCGCAGTGCCGTCGCCTCGTCGTCGCAGCCTTCGACGATGCGTTCATTGCCGCGGATCATGTGCCCTTTGTGCTCGACTTCAAGCCCATCGGTCTCGAAGGCATCGACGACGTGCTCACCGGCTTCATGCTGCGCAAGGGACTCGCCGTCGAAGATGTAAAGCTTCTGCCGCCGGGGCGCGGCTTTCTTCTGGTCGAGTTCGGTGCAGACAGCAAGGATGCAGTCCTCGCGCAGGCTGAAGCCTTCACCGCCGCAGCGCGCAGCCTGCCGTCGCGCCCGTCCGTCGAGCTGTACTCCGTGGCCGAGGCGCATCGCATCTGGGCGGTGCGCGAGTCGGCGCTCGGCGCAACGGTTTTCGTTCCCGGCGAGCCGCACGGTTGGGAGGGTTGGGAGGATGCCGCCGTTCCGCCGGAGAAGCTTGGCTCCTATCTGCGCCAGCTCTTCGCGCTGATGAAGGAGTACGGCTATCGCAGCCCGATGTACGGCCACTTCGGGCAGGGCTGCGTGCATCTGCGCATCAACTTCGACCTTGAGAGCCACGAGGGCGTGCGCAACTTCCGCGAGTTCCTCGATCGCGCAACGGATATCGTCATCGCGCATGGCGGGTCTATCTCCGGAGAGCATGGCGATGGGCAGGCAAGAGGCGCGCTGCTGCCGAAGATGTTCGGCCCCGAGCTGATGCAGGCTTTCCGCGAGTTCAAGGCGCTGTGGGACCCGGAAAACAGGATGAATCCCGGCAAGCTGGTCGACCCGGTTGCGGTCTACGAGCCGACCGATAACCTGCGCGTGGGGCCTGATCGCAAGCCGAATGCTGCCGCAAAGGATGCAACTTTCTTCCGCTTTCCCGACGATCAGGGTTCGTTCGCCGAGGCCACCCTGCGCTGCGTGGGAGTAGGCGCCTGCCGCAAGGAGAGCCCCGGCACCATGTGCCCCAGCTACATGGCCACGCGCGAGGAGAAGAACTCGACGCGCGGACGGGCGCATCTGCTGTGGGAGATGCTCGAAGGCGATATCGTGCCTGGAGGTTGGGCCAGCGAGCCGGTGAAGGAAGCGCTCGACCTGTGCCTCGCCTGCAAGGCCTGCAAGACCGAGTGTCCGGTCAACGTCGACGTCGCGACTTATAAGGCGGAGTTTCTCGCGCACCACTACCAGCAGCATCGCCATCCGCTGCGCGATTACGCCTTTGGCTTTATGGACCGCTGGGCCGCGATGGCCAACGCGATTCCCGGCATCACTCCGCGCCTCGCCAATCTGCCGTTGCAGATACCCGGCCTGAGCCACGCCATCAAGGCTGCGCTCGGCATTGCTCCCCAGCGTGATCTGCCGCGGTTCGCGCCGCGCAGCTTCCAGAGCAGGCGGGTGCCACATGTCTCGAACCTGAGACATGGGAATGACAAGGTCCTTCTCTGGCCCGATACCTGGAACAACTACTACCATCCGCGCTCGCTCCATTCGGCGGAGCAAGTCCTCGCTTCTGCGGGCTTCGAGGTCGACGTGCCCGCAGGCCATGTCTGCTGTGGGCGTCCGCTCTATGACTTCGGCTTCCTCAATCAGGCGCGGGCGTATCTCGAGCGCACGATGAAGACGCTCGCGCCCCAGATTGACGCGGGCCTGCCCATCGTCTTCCTCGAGCCCTCGTGCGCCTCGGTCTTCCGTGATGAGCTGCGGAACTTCTTCCCGACAGACCCGCGTGCGATGAAGCTTCGCGAACAGATATGGCTGCTGGCCGACTTCCTCGTGCAGCGCGCGCCGGAGTATCGGCCGCCGGATCTCACCGGCCGCAGCGTGCTCGTCCATGGCCATTGCCATCACAAGTCCGGAGTCGCATCGGGCGCGAAGATGACCGCCGAGACCGAGCTGCTCCGCCGTACCGGCGCCAACGTTACCATGCTCGATTCAGGCTGCTGCGGCATGGCCGGGCCCTTCGGCTTCGAGAAGGAGAAGTACGAGGTGTCGCAAACCCTCGGCGAGCGCGTGCTGCTGCCGGCCTTCCGCAATGCCGATGCCGACGCGATTCTCGTCTCCGACGGCTTCAGCTGCCGCGAACAGGTCGCACAGAATCTGCCCCGCCATGCGGTGCATCTGGCTGAGGTCCTGGCTGGAAATCGCGAGAGATAGAGACTGAAGTTGGAATAGAGATAAAAAGCTGTCATTCCGACCGGAGCGAGACAGCTTTATCGTCTCGCGCAGTGGAGGAACCTGCGGTTCTCTCATCAACCGGCGAGAGGATCAGGGTGCCCCGTCCAAGCTTCGCCTGGGCGGGAGATACGAACCTCTTTGAGCCATGATGGGAATGAGCTTGCCTGTCCCCACACAGACCCCAAGCCAGAACCAGATATGGAACCAGAGATTGGATGGGCCACACGCGGTGGCCCGCAAGCTCATATCGAAACCGCTGTCGCCGCCTCGGCCGCTTCTTCCGTCTGCCGCGACGGCAGGAACTGCGGAAACTCCTGTGGCCGTTCGTCTCCGTTGAGAATGCTAGCTGTCCATCCAAGGAAGCGATCGCGCTGGTGTGCCAGCTCCGTAGCCCAGCGAAGTGTCTCCTCGGAGGCCTCGCTCACCAGCCGGTTGTCGAGCAGCAGGTCCTCATGTTGTCGGCCGCCGAGCTGCGAACAGATATCCTCGGCCCACTTCGCCTGCTCAGGGCTGGAAGTCGTGTAATAACCGCGCACTACGCCCTCGGCATAGCAGCGGTAGAAGTACTCGGCGGCCGCCTGCTGGCCGCGCTCCAGGCTTTCGAGGGACACCAGCTCTTTTCCGTCGTAGACGCTCTCCGGCGCGTCGATCAGGCTGCTCGCCGCCTTGTGGTCGACCTTGAGCTGTTGCCCGATGACCGGCAGGAAGCTGTCGATCCGCAGGACCCAGCGCAGCAGGCGCACACGCTCGCCGGCCAGCATGGACATATTGATCTGTCCCCACTCCCAGTGGCCATCGGCTGCCATCAGGGCCTCGCGATCTGTGCCGGAGAGCCGGTCCCAGATGCCGCGGTTGCGCAGCAGCTCAAGGTGGATGCGCCGGGAGATCACCTCAACCCCTTCCGGCACGGTCTTGGTCTTGAGATAGCCTTCGCTGCCGCTGCGGTTCAGCAGCACGGCGTAGACGAGGGTGAGGTCGGCGAGGTACTTCCGGATTTCCGCCCGCTCCTCGGCCGTCAGGACTCGGGGTACGGGCTTGCTGTCTGGCAGAATGCTGAGCGATTTCGCCGCGTTTTTCTCGCGGCGCGCCTGCCACCAGGCTGCGAGCGCCAGGAAGGGCAGCAGGATGATGCTGCTTCTGCCGAGAAGAAAGGCGATCCAGGCGCCGACCAGCAAGGGAATCGACACCAGATAGAGGAATTGCCAGAACTGCTTCCGGGCGCGGCGGTCCTTATGGAAGCGCCGCAGATTGAGGAAGGCATTCGTCCAGGTATGCGGGCGGAAGAACATCCGCCAGTAGGACTTCGTGAGAAGGAGGTGGATCAGCGAGAGCATCGTACTGGCCCTATCCTACCGTTCGCAGGGATAGGCCATGCCAAATTTGCTCACTGGGGGAGAGTAAAAAAGGGATGGCGATTCCGGGGTGCGTCATTTTTACATAGCTTAATTCAGCGCTTATCCTGCCCTATTTTTTGTGCATTTGACGACTAAGTTGTTTATTTTCATAGTCGAAATTTTCTTCACGAAAGCTGCCTGACTTTGGCACGGCAGTTGCTCTATGTCATGGCGTACGGGACGCTGCGCAGCTTCCGACGTGTGCTCTTAGATCATGCCGAGGAAGTTAAAAAACATGAGCGATAAGAAAACGATGATCGGAACCCAGAACACCGCGATGATTTCGAAACCCAGGACTGTATCGGCCATGCTGCTTGCGGCCATCCTTGGGCTTCCCGCGGTTGCGCAGACTTCGGGCACTGCGCAGGTGAATACCGGTGCGACCGCAGGTCAGGCTGCAACGTCCTCGCAGCCGAATCCGAACGACAATAGCACCTACGCCACCGGGCAGCCTCTGCAGACCAAGTCGAACGAGGGCTTCTGGGGACATATGAACCCCTTCGCCCGCAAGAAGTGGGTAAAACGGCAGATCGATCCGGTTAAGGATCGTCTGAACGAGCTCGACCAGCTCCAGGCAAAGAACGCCAACGATATTAAGGATGTGGATTCCCGCGCTCAGGCCGGTATCCACCAGGCGCAGTCCACCGCCGACCAGGCCAATCAGACCGCAGTGGCCGCGAATAACACCGCGACCCAGGCGAATCAGACGGCCCTGCAGGCGAGCAACCGCACCGGAGAAATCAGCAACACCGTCAACGGCCTTGATCAGTATCAAAAGGTCAACGACACCGAAATCCGCTTCCGTCCCGGCCAGACCGTGTTGAACGCCAAGGCCAAGGATGCCCTCAGCCAGATCGCTACGCAGCTGCAGGGCCAGAAGGGTTACATCGTCGAAGTCGCCGGCTACTCCCGCGCTCATGGGCAGGCCGGTATCCAGAGTTCGCAGCACATGGCCGACGCGGTTGTCCGCTACCTGGCCGAACAGCAGATTCCGGTCTATCGCATTCATCAGGTCGCGATGGGCAACGCTCCTCTTGACGACGCAGATGGCACGCACGGAAGTGTAGTACGCGTGACCCTGATGCAAAACAGTTTAGCGAACTTGAACTCGCCCGCTAACGGCGGTTCACCGATCGGCGCGACGCAGTCTTCCAACCAGCCCTCCCCCCAAGGTGCTGCGTCGCAGCCAGCGGTTTCCCAACAGTAACCGGAGCACATAACTACAAAAATCCGGCCTGAAGTTCGCAACCAAGCTCTCACACAACGAGAGAACCAAGGCAGATTGGCCCCTCACTCGAGGGGCCGTTTTTTTTGCTGTTCGCGTTATTTCCCGACCGAATAGGGAGCGACGATCCCTGGTGTGCCAAGGGGAAAATCCTTCGTACTCCGAGTGAACAGGATGCGCCCATCGGTTTGATTGCCATCCAGGGAGCGGACTGGAAGAATGGTCCCAACCTGGGCCGGGCCCGTGTTTGCCCGGGATCCTCTTCCCTATGAGAACCTTGCCTGCCATGCTGTTGCTGCGCTCCGTCCTGATCGCGTCCACTGCTTCCGTCTGCGGCTTCTTTACTCCGCTATGCTCCCAGGCGCAGTCTTTCACCCTGCCGCAGATTCTCGGGGTTCCGTTCAGCTCGAATCTAACGGCAGCGCCGAAGGGCAACAGTTTCGCGTGGGTCTCCGATGCGAAGGGGCATCGGGATCTGTGGGTTTCGGTCGACGGCCATTCGCGTCAGCTGACGCATGACGCGGGCGATGATGGCATCGACCTCGGCAACCTGACTTGGACGCCGGATGGCGAGTCTATCGTCTATGTGCGGGGCGGCGATTTCGAGTTCCCGGAAAAGCCTTCGCCGAACCCGGCGCTGCTCAAGGACGGCATTGATCAGCAGATATGGATCGTGCCGGTGACCGGCGGCGAGCCCCGGCTGCTCACGAACGGGCAGGCGCCGGCGGTTTCGCCGGATGGCAGGACGCTCGCCTATCTGCTGAAAGACCAGGTCTGGACGCTCGACCTCACCCAGCCCGGCGCGAAGCCGGCGCAGCTTTTTGTCGGGCGCGGTAAGGAGGACGATCTGGAATGGGCGCCGGATAGTCACGCCCTCGCCTTCGTAAGCCATCGCGGCGACCATAGCTTCATCGGGCTCTTCACCTTCGCAGGCCAGCAGGTCAGCTATCTCGCACCCGGTACGTATCGCGACGAGAGCCCGGTCTGGTCGCCCGACAGCCGGCAGGTGGCTTTCCGGCGTGTGCCGCCGGATGTGGCCGGCGAGAGATTCGGCGCGCATCGTACGGCTGCTCCATGGTCCCTCTTCGTGGCCGATGCCGCGACCGGCGAG